>JABJBS010000239.1 GCA_018668695.1 Deltaproteobacteria bacterium | reverse complement strand
GCTCTATCTGAGGGGTTTCCCAGAAGCAGAACTCTCCGCATTCCTCCCACTTGCCTTCGCGTACGCGCTTGTCGTGTAGCGCTGAGTGGTGTGCCAGTTGCAGAATTTGAGCGAATACAAATTGCGCCACCGAATGCGTCCCATATTCCGGAACGTTGCATACACAGATGTTGCGGGCCGCCGCAGCCTTGAGGTCTACGGCGTTTACGCCGGTAGCGAGGATTAGGATGAGCTTAAGCTTCGGCAGTTTCTTGAAGTGATCTGCCGTTAGTACGGTTTTATTGGTTAAGAGTACCTGAGCGCCTTGAGACCTCTCGAGAACCAGGCTGGGATCGGTTCGCGGGTACACGGTGAACTCGGCCCCCTCAGGAGCAGCATTTTGTACCGGTGCCCAGGAATGGTCGCCTGGGTTCAGTGTGTAACCATCGAGTACTACGATTTTCATAACCCGGTGCCTAACACAAAGCTGGTCCTTAACGATAGTTCCGGGTTAAATGGGACATCAACTCAAGCCAGGGGCAGGGCAGTGCATACATTTGTGATTTCTGACCTTCATATCTCCGATGCTGAAGCAGTTAGCCAGAGCCGGCCATACTGGAAATCCTACAAGCGTCGCGAGATGTTTTTCGATGACGACTTTTGTAGATTTCTCGCATTCATTGAAAAAGAGGCCAATGGAGAGCCGGCGGAACTTGTCCTAAACGGGGATATTTTCGATTTTGATAACATCGTGCAACTTCCGGTCGACCGGTCCAACGTTGATTGGTTAGCCAAGCTACGTGGATTGGGTTCACAAGAGTGGATGAGTCTTTTCAAGATGGATTGTATTATCGCAGATCATCAACAGGTCTTTATGAGGCTTGGGGAGTTCGCCAAGCGCGGTAACAAGGTGGTTTTTGTTGTGGGCAACCACGATATGGAGATGCACTGGGAAAGTGTGCAGAATAAAATAAGAACAGCCCTTGGGATCGTTGATACACCAGCAGATGAGGACGTTCGATTCTGCAGCTGGTTCTATATGAGCGGTGAAGACACTTACATCAGCCATGGCCATCAGTATGACGGCTACTGCTCGGCAAGGAATTTAATACATCCCCAGATTAAGTTGGGCGGCAAGCCTGCAATCAGAATCCCATTTGGCGATTTATGTGAACGTTACCTACTTAATGGGATGGGGTACTTCAATCCGCACGCTACCAGCAATTACATCATGAGTGGCCTGCAATACGTGCTCTTCTTTTTTAAGTATATGCTCCGAACCCAACCCATGCTGCTGTGGACATGGTTTTGGAGTGCGCTGGCAACCTTTGTTACATCGATGCGCCACTTCATGGCGCCGCCCATTAAGGATCCTCTCGAGATTGAGAACAGGGTGAGTGCTATTGCGACGGCAGCTCAGGTGACACCTTCAGTGGTAAGGCAGCTGAATGCATTGAATGCTCCTTCAGCTTGTTCGAACCCATTGCGTATCCTGAGAGAACTTTGGCTGGATAGGGCGCTTCTCTTTTTGGGAATGTTTTATTTTGCGGGGCAAATCACGCTGGCGATTCAGTTCATCGTGCCGATAAGTTTTTGGTGGTTCCTGATACCACTTACGCTCTTTATGCCTTTTTACTTTGTCTATTCGTTTAATGTGAATAGCACGGTATTTAAGACGCCGCTTCTTACGGAGAAGCTGGCTTCGCTGATCAGCGAGATAACGGGATGTTCCCGAGTTGTTTTTGGCCACAACCACCAGCCAGAAAAATCCACTGTGGCGGATACGGAATACCTAAACAGTGGCTTTTGGTCGCCAGCATACTCTGATCCCCAATGCACGCATCGGATTGGAACTCAGACCTTCGTTTGGATTAGCCCACAGGAAAACGAACGACGTGGAAGTCTTTGGGAGTGGCCACCGGGACAAGCAGAGCCATTGCCCTTTGAATCCCCGGAGGGAGTTCTTTAGCTTTGTTTAGGCTGCGAGTGGCTTAAGGCTCAAGGAAGCGGCCCCGTGCGGTGAGACAAGATTGAAAGCAATCCCATCTTCTTCGGTGCCTCCGTAGGTTGGCGGCTCCACGGTGAGCTTTTTGCCTTCACCTTCCATAACACCAAGCGTGTGTCCTGCAACGATACTGAGGAATTCCCCAAGTAAGTCTTCCCGGTCGTCATCCGGTTCTGGCTCGGCTTCAAAATTACCCGACATAATGCGAACCATGCCAATCATAAGCTTATTCGCAAAATCGTCATCCGCGCTTAGAGTAATCGCTAATCCGGGTGCGCCGCGTAGCATGATAGATGCAGTGCTCTGGTGTTTTGGCACTTGGTCCGAGCTAGCAATCTTCAAGTGAATTCGTGATACACGCATCGTGATTTTAGGGATGAAGTCGAGAATGAATGTAGCAACAGGGTTCGTCTTCAACGTTTCCGGCAAAGTGATTTCAGAATCCT
>JABJBS010000238.1 GCA_018668695.1 Deltaproteobacteria bacterium | reverse complement strand
TGTTGTTGATGAGATTAATGACTTGGGTGGATTGACCTGGGATTATGATGGGAAGTTTGAGGGTTTGAACAATATTCTGCACCAGGGTTTTATCGCAGATCGGGAAACCCATAACATCTCGCCGACGATGAGCTTTCAGCAATACAAGCTTCAGTTTGCCCAGTTTCCGTTGGAGGATGTGGCGAAGGACGATATCTGGTGGCATGACGGTGAGGGAGACCTAACGGCCCCTGAATGGTCGTTCCTGCATCTAAGAATTTCGGATTTGCCGGAGAGTCATGTTCCTCACAATATCGAGTTTTCCTACAAGGGTGAGGACCCACCCCGAAAAATTAAAATGATGTTGCCTCTGGATAGGCGCTACGAGTCTGGCTCAGATGAGCTGCGTAAAGCTTTAGAGCAGCACCTGATCGACAAATTCAATGTGCCAGCGCACCAGGAAGCTTCTTACCGAGACGCAACAGTTGTTAACAGTTGCCGCGTTGGACGGGAAGTGATTGGTAAGGATACGCTCTTGCCCAAAGTTGAAGACATTGGAGAGGCACAAATACGCATGGTCTTGGCCGATGCTAAGGGTGATGTTCGTAACCCAGATGGTTCTATCTTTGACGTAAGTGATAACCTTGATGCCGCTCGTGAACTCACGATCCAAGTGATTAATCGCAATGTGATGGTCTCGGCTTTCCGAAGTGCTGCTCAGCGCAGCGGTGAAGCAATTTTCGATCTGCTTAAAGTTGGAATACCTGATACCCAAAAGCTCTTTTTGAGACAGAGTAACGGGGTAGCAAATGCCGATATTGTAGATGGCAGTGTTATTGGTCAGGAAAAAGTCATTACCAGGGGGCAGGATGTTGGAGCCTTTGGTAAATGTGCCCCAACCTCATACTTTTGTGGTGCTATCTCGGGCATTGGCCGAACCGCGAGAGATGGCCTGACGACTTTGCAAAATCTCGGTGATCCTGAGATTAAAGAACTTGGAAATAAGATTGAACGGTTGATGACAGCAAGCCCGCTCACCGAGGCCACGCAGCAACAGCTTACAAAAGCGCTGACGACCCTTCAAGGAAAAGCTCGAACAGCCCCGAGCGGATCAGTAGCAGAGTCTATCGGTAAGGCGCATGAATCTCTTCTTCAGGTGAAGACCTCTATCGTAGACCGCATGGTTGTCAAAGTTGATGACGAGGGTGCTTATTTTGAGATGAGCTTTTTCCTTCCGCCTTTGGGACCAGGAGGCGACGGGTATATCAGCGGAAACGAGCTTGCTGAATACCGTAAAAAGGCGGGGCCCATGACGGTGAAGGTTCGACCCGAAGATGTTCAGGAATACCTGGAATGGACCAATCGTAAAGATGAATACCGTGGCAATAAACTCCACATGATGGATTTCTTTAAAGACCCAAGAAGCCTTAACACTGCAGAGTTACTGGGCACTATGGGAGTGGGCCTTGTAGCCGTAGGCGTGGACAAAGCACTTAAGCAGGCGGGGAAATCGAGTGGTCTTCTCTATGGCCCATCCTCTCGAGTGGTGGGGCCGATGGTTTACAATCGGGCTATGGATGTGGATACCTTCAACTTCGACAGCGGCGCTGATGGTTTTAAGACCTTAAATAAAAAACTAGAGGATTCTCCAAATTCCGAGATGAAGAGTGCCTTGTCGGCGCTTTCATCTTTGCGAACCAACAACCCGGTGACCGATGCCAACCGTCAGGAATTTTTAGATAAGCTGACTGTGATTCGTGAAAAACGGGATGGGGTTCGAACGAAGATTTTTGAAACAATCCGTGCATCATCAAATGATAATGCAAAAATGTACGTGACCTATATTGAGAATAGTTTAAGCAGTGGGTTTAAGGATTACCAGCATCCTGACTTGTGGCGTACGGGTATTCCTGGACTTAAGAACATCATTGATGGAGATCCTGAATTAAAAAGCATTAAGAAGAGCTTCGACTGGTTTGCCACCGATATGCAAATAGACGCAATTGAGAGCCGTATCAACGAGGCGGCGACGGATGTTGAAGCTCAGAAAGAGAAAGTTCTCCAGGGACTATTGGCTACTCGAGAAAAAGGGGGCGGGGTAGCGCTTACGATGGGCTTTGACCCCAATAACTATCATGTGAATTATCTTCAATCTTGGGGCACGCCGACTATCGGTGGAACTGAGGTTGGAGCCGTAGACCTGGCGCGAAGTCACATGAATCATTCTGAGATAGGGGCCATGGCTTCGGCGTGGAGAAATGACCGTGCGGTCCGGATAGCATTTACGATGAATGCGTCAAAGATCGCTCAGGGCTTTCAAGGCATCCAAGACAAATTAAGCGCCGATAACGTTGGCGGTAAAAATGATGCGTTGATTAAAGATTGCGATCAGTTTGTGACACGCGCCAACGAGGTTCAGCAGAAGTATCGAGATTATCAAAGTTTGGGCAATAGTGGGTCCTCACGTGAGGAATATCAACAAACTTTACGTGACCTCGAAGCTGACAGTATGGACTGGTTTCAAGGTCATCTCGTGATTGATAATAAGGATAGCACCTTGAATAGAGATAACGTTGTTTTGATGATCTCCAATACAGAACGGGATAACCGGCTCCACGATGACAGCCGGGACCGCGACACCGTAGCAAGAGGAAATATCGGAGACCAAAAACGCGGTACGAGTAATGCGCTCGATGCTGCTTACTTTGTACCCTTGGATATGATGGCCAGCGGATTCAACAACTTTGATCCCGGTAGAGCACAGCAATACGCCGGTGCTGAAGCCGGTGATTCATTTGCCCTGCTATCGAGCATGGAAGTGATGCGGCCATCGGGCAGCTTGGAGGTAGCACTCGTATGACCGATACAAATTACGAGGCATTTAGAAACAAACTCATCTTGGAAGAGTTGATTTTTGAGGACGAGGGTTTGAGTGAAACTTCTCGCAAAATGAACCAATGGAGGTTTGGGCATCTTTTAGGTCTGGCCCGAGTTGCTTCGGTTGGGTCTGAAAAAGTCACGTTGGATAGTGATTTCCAAAGCCAAGAGATGATGGCCTTTTTTGATGAACGGCTTAAGCTATCGGGCTTCGGCCTATTTAGTATCGAAGACCTCTTTGATGCCTTGAACAGTGTGGATCCTGCTTATGCATCGGCGCCGTCGGCCAGTTCGCCGGGGTTTTCGGAAGATGCTTACTGCAAGAGTTTGGAAGCTATGCTGACTGAAAATTCAGAAGCACGGCCGTGGCGGGAAAATCAGCCGTCTCTTAAGGTTACTAAAACTTCCTTTCCAGGTACGGCTCCAGAGATTCCCTTGCCTCCAGACCTACGGAAGTAAGTGCCAAGCGCGGACCCATGGTTGCTCTATATTCGTGATAAGAATGTATCTCTTGGTAGAGGGTAACGAGTGGTTCAATGTGGGGCAATGTCTTCTCTTTCATACAGAAATAATGACGACTTCTATCTATACTTTTGTTTTGTAGGCCATAACAAAGGCTTAGCTACGAAGTGGTTAAGGTGTTTCCCTCATCTTTTTAGATAAGTTCGCGCCAATATGTACGCAAAACATTAGATATGGCCCCTATCCGCACCTTAGGAGCTGTGTTACGCTTTTAAGAGGAATAACATCTTTTGGTACGGCCGACGTACAAACCGGTCCTGGTTCTATGTCGAAGTCGTTAAAGAGTAGGGGAATGACCCACCGTGAAAATCTCATGTTTAACAGCTGTACTTTGTTCCAGCTTTCTTCTCGCCAGTTGCGGTACAGCCGTTGTCGATATCCCGCTTGATGTCGACCTTGATGGTTTGATGGGCGATGAGGAAGTAGCGGCGGGAACGAACCCAGCTCTCGCGGATACAGATGGTGACGGTACCAATGATGGAGATGAACTTCTCGCAGGAACAGATCCTTTAGTAGCCGGATATCCACAGGGATGGCCCATTGGGAATTGCCCAAGCTCTTCAGGTTTAGAAATCGGGACAACCGTCGGTACCAAGATGGATGACTTTGAACTCGTTCATTCGGACGGTACTGTCGTCCGTCTTTACGACTTTTGCGAGCTGGCGGTTCTCTTGGTTTCATCAGCAGATTGGTGAGGCTATTGCCGTGACAAGGCACCCAGTCTGGAAGACTGGTATCAACAATTTAAGGATAGAGGCTTCATCGTAATCACACTCTTTGGCGACGGAACAATGCAAAAAACCCAGGATTGGGTTTCGCAGTATGGAATTACTCACCCTGTTGTCTTAGATGATGGCTGGCGGGTTACAGATAGGTTCGGACCACAGGGTGTACCGTCTATGACTTTGCTTAAGCCGGGCCTCGAACTCGTGATTGTCGACGGATATGTCGATGCGGCGACTATCGAAGGATTCTTGCCTCAGTAAGCAGTTCCTACGGAAGCTTCTGAATAATCCAAGTGCGCTTTCCTGCCTGAACAACGACTTCATTCAAAACACCGCGGTACAGTTCAGTTCCATAATGACCATATAGTTTAATGGCGAGGTCATGCTTTCCTGGAACAAGCGTGAGACGTGCTAAGTCGACTTGGGCGGGGAGGGTTTCCCAGCTGCGCAGATCTGCATCCGTAAGAATGGAGAGGATTGCGTTTGTGGCTACACCTACAACAGTGGACGCGTTGACGCCACCGGCGGCGAGGCTCAACATTCCAGCACCAAATGAAAGAAGAGCCCGTGCCGCCCGCCTGGCTTCAACTCTACGACGAATTTCAGGTAGCCTCTCTTCGTGTCTAACGTTGGCAATCAAACTCAGGTTTTTGACATGCTCTGATTGGCTAACCTGGCCAGTTTGAAGAGACCTAACACGAGCAACATTGACTGTTGACGAACGGTTTTGTTGGACCGGTAGCCCGTCATTTTCATACTTATAATTACCGAATCCGTTTTCAAACACGATAATCACTTCGCCGCTTTGTTTACTCAGTGGAGAGTCTTTCTTCGTAAGACCGAATCTTTTTTGAGTATCTTTTGATTCTTTCAACATTCCATGCTTACGCGCGGTACGTGCCGCATCGTACGGAAGCAAATTGGGAACCTCGATGCCGGGGTTAACGGCAAATGTTTTAATCGCCTTATTAAAATCTATGTAGGCGTCGTTGTTTTCGCGGTTTTGCTCATAGAGGAGCCCTGAGATGTATCGTCCAAGAGCATCCCCTTTAAACTGACTTTGAATGGCGTCGGGGTTGGAGCTGAAATAATTTAGCTTGTTGTCGAATTTACGTGCTTGGACCAACGCATTAGGAAGGTCGTCTAATGCAGCATAATTCAGCATTCCAATGATATGTAAGAAGATGCGCTCGTGCTCTGCACCCTGAAAAGAGATGGCTTTATCACCTGCGATAAATGAAGCAGCCTGTTCTCTGATAGACTTTGTGTAGAGCATATCGGCTTCCGCACTGGCCTTTTGACAAGCTTCGTTGCTACGAGCGTAATCGCCCGCGTAGTGCCAATAGGCGCATAAATCCATCAATAGATTTACATTGGTTTCCTCTTTTGAGCGATTGAGTGTCAATTCTAAATAATTTGCGGCTCCGGCATTATCAGCATTGTCGTAACTTAGTTTTGTGGCTAATTCGGTTTTTTTTCGTTGCGAGTGGGTACAGCCCGTGTTGCCCGCGATCACCAGTGCGACAGCCGTTAACTTTAAGAGGTTAAGGAGGTTCATTGGGTATCACCCGGATTGAGAACTTGAATGCTCGTCATGCCTGAGCGTGGAGAGAGTTCTACGGGTTTTATTTTTACCCAATGGCCGGTGAGCTTACTTTGTTCATAGCTAAGGCCAATGATTGTCATGAAGAAATTTTCAAACCGGCCTTCAAAGTAGGCGTTTTTTTTGTGAAGAACCAAGGGGTCCATCATAAACGCCGTTACGACATCTGAGCTCCAGCCCTCCGGGCCGACATACCAAAAATTGAGAGACCTATCCTGAAGTGGCTCTGCTGAGGGTTCGGCTTTTTTAATGGAATCGGGAACGGGTACTTCGTCAAACACCACCAAAGGAATGGTTGTGACATGAGTTGGTGAAAAGGTAAACGTGCAGCCCGATAGGCAAAGCAATAAAATACAAGACTTAATCATCGCGGTTCGAGTGGAGTAGGTATAGCTTGTTAGAAGTCCCATTGGTCTTCTCTCGTTCCCTGCGGGACCTGATGAGCTGGGCCATAAGCACTGGGCAAGGCGGCTTGGCCCAACCTCAGAGGTACACCGACTACAACAAAACAGTGGTAGCTGATCAGAAAGTTACTATGCAGTTGTTCATAAACTTTAAGGCGGGCAAGCGAGTTGTAATCGGACCCGGCATTTGAGAGAGCATCTCTCATCGCTGCGACGACATCGGGCGCTTGTGTCAATCGAAAACCAAAAACCGCTCCTGAACCACAAGATTCTCCGCTGACGCTCGCAGGACTGGCTCGGTGGGCAATCCTTGGAAATTCGTTCGGAAAGATACGAATGACCTGACTGTTGTGGCTACAGCCTGCACTTAGGCAAACGACAACTAAGGCTAATGATAACATTGAATATTTAAGCCGCACTTTGCCCTCCGCATAAAGCTTGTCCGGGATATCTGACTTTGAAGGAGGTGTGAATAGTATCACACCAATTTTATGGTGTGGGATGACAACGGCTATCTGGACCGGTAATGGCTAGTTATATCAATGTTAAATGAACTCTTTCCGGTTTGTATCCGATAATTGAAGTTGGCCTCTTTGAGTACCAGGGTTGATGAATGCGGGGCCCCGGGGCGGCTTATTAAGCGGTCTAAATCCAAGAATTCAGCCCCATCTATGACGAATTAGGTTAAACCCTTACTGCTACTGACAAAATCGCTGGTTTGGCAACTAAGCACGGTATAGAATTTAAGGGACTTCTTGGGTTGAGGAATGTGATGACAGTTATTAAACCGCCTGGATCAGGAGCTAGGAAAGTTTCACTTCCGGATGCTGTTGAGTCACGCAATGAGCTTTCTGCGGATTCAAAAAAAATCAAAAATCAGCCATCCTCGATTCAAGATAAATTTGATAAATCGGCGATACCGCGAACCCCAAAAAGTTCTCAGGCCGTGGGACCGAAAGTACCCGTGTCTACCTCAGCGACAGGTACACCGGGTGGGCAGAAAGTTGCTCCCGCACCATCAGCGACCAGCATTGATTTAGAAGGCCTGCAGAGTTTAGCCACACGATTCAACCTTGAGAAAACTTGGGACATCAGTGACCCTGCGGAAGCGTCCATTTTACTGCAGCGATTTGTCGATGCAGAGCAAGCTCAGGTAAAGAAAGAAATAGAATCGCTTCCTGCTTTGGTCGCATGGGAAAATTTGGTTGATAATAGTTTCGCTAAGGTCGACCAAGCCATGGGGGCTTTGACCGTTGCATGCGAGGGTGACCCAGAAACCCTTAATACTGCTTGTGAGGATATCTTTCTTAAGGGGAATAACGACCTAGACTTAGGCGACGTAGTGGTACGGCACCCGGCCATTGTACAAGCAGTTAAGATTCTTCACTGCGCCCAAAACCCATTAACAAGCCATGAATCAGAGCTTGGGCTTGAGGCCTTTAGGTATCGCCCTCAAACCGAATATTCCAAAGACGACATCGGTGTTGCATTGGCAAAAGTTCATGAGGATGCCGCGTTAAAGTATCAAAACCTTGGGGGATGGGCCGATCACTTTACTCACAGGCCTCATGCATCTCAAAACGGTACAGCTATTCTTGAAAACGCCATCAATAACCCTGGACCTAATGGGGAACTTCATATCGAGTGGGGTGGTGGTAAAGACCGTACGGTTTATAATAATCCTGAGAATCGGCCGTTTCTTCATGCGCTAAAGTTGATCGAAGCTCGTAACGACCCCGCAAGCCTGTCCAACCCTGCGGACCGCGAAGCATTGGAAGCAGTGCTTGAGCAGGTGGGCGGTGCGGAACACCTTGGATATAACGGCCGCAGTCTCACGAAAGTAGGGCGGGCTCTCATGGAAAGTGTGAAGGCGGAGCAAGCGCTAACACTCGAAAAGCTCGAGAAGCTCCCTAACAAGAGCGAAGAACTTGCGTTGCTCGCACGGGCAACGTTGCTTTCATCCTCACGAGATGGAACGTTTGATCTTGATGGGCGCTTTGTAAACCCGGAAATTTTTGAAGATCCCAGTTTGACTATGGCCTTACGCATCGTCGGTTATCGATGTGATTTACCCGATTTCAATGTTCCTGGAACCCAGGCTGATGTTGCCAAAAACTATTTTGCGAAGTCGCCCGAAAAGCCGGGTTATAGCGTGGAGAACATCACCGAATTGGTGAATGCCAACCGGTCGTACTCTAAAAAGCAAAGTTTTCTTTCAGTCGAGCGGCTCGCAAATGAATACAATCTTCATTTAACAAATGACGCGAGCATTAAAGAAAATCTAGATGGGCTCACACAGCAGCTTAAGCGGCGCTCGGGTCAGTATGATAAGGCCGAAAAACAGCTGAATTGGTTTAGTGAATCCCTAAAAGAATCCAACGTGCCCAAGTCCACAGAACCTGTAAGGCAAAGCCTTTTAACCTTGGTCGGTCAAAGTACCGACAGGGCCCTGAATTCTTCAAAGTTAGGTGACTGGCAAAGTGCTCGCTCAAACTTGGCAGAGTTGCACACGTCGCTTAAGGTAATCGATGGTGAGTATGATCCAAGCACACTTGAAAACATAAACTTGGATGAAGTTCTAGACAGCCTCGACACAATCACTCGTCAGGCAAGTGAGGCGAAAGAGTGGCAAACTCTAGATATTGTTTGGTCCATTCTTAGTTTGGGAATATTTGCTGCGGTTAAGGCTTATAAGGGGCAAGGTAGCAGTGAGGCTCTTGAACGAGTTGGCAGCATTCGCAGCGAGATACGCTCCTTGCGAGGAGACCCTGATAACGAGATTTCGCGACTGCTTACGTTGCGAGATACCATTGACCAAGAGATTGCACCGAATATCCGAGATGACCGTGGTACCGAGTTTATGACTTTCTTTCGCAATCACCTCGATGCGGAAATCTACAAAGCGATGCGTGAGGACCTTATTCACGAGGTGACGGAACAGCTCGCATATTTGGAAAAAGGCGGTGCGTCCGACTCGGTGAACTTTGAACTTGGAGCGGGTTGGGGAGCGGGTTCCGTAGCAAAGATAAAGCTCGGCCTAACCGCGGGGCATGCTGTGAGTGGTGGTGATGACCGTCGGGTACGCGAGGGAACCAGTTTTGGTCTAACGATTGGTGCGTCTGGAGATATTGGTGCAGCGTCTGTAAGCGGCACAATCGGTGGTAGCGCTAAAGCGGGTAAAACATTTAAGAATGTCCATGATTTTGTGGAGTATCATCAAGACGATATCATGCTCACCCTTTTGCGAGGCCTTCCGAATATTCCTGAATCGTTGCGTGATAAAGAGACCATCAACCGTGCCTTACAAGCCGACGCCTCTGCTCAGTCAGGGATTGAATCATTCAACTATCTGGCACGCGGCATGGGCGTGTTCAACGCGAGTGAGGGATTCGATGTGAAAAGGAGTGCCGTGCCGGTCCCAACGCAAACAGTTAGCGTAACGGGAAAGGCTTCAATTGGCGCGAAAGCGAAATTGGGCACGATGGAAGTATCGGGCGGACTTAAAGCTCAAGGTACCAGGACGACCTTTTACAAGCAGGTGAATCTACTCGACTACCTTAAAGCGAACCTGGACGACTTGGATACGGCAGAGCCACGTCATAACCCCTTGGCTGTATCCATTCGTGATTTTCCAGAGTACGAAACCATCGACGATTTTCGTGATAGAGTGGCGACGCTCCCTTCACGACAGGAACGCATCGAAACGATATTAGATGGGATGGCCCGGGTGGCAGGGGAGTTTGGAAGTTACAGTCAAAGTGTTACCAGTTACGATAATCTCAAAACGCCATTGAGCCCGATTTATAAGAGTGCGCTCGAAAAAAATCTACAGAAGATGAAACACGAGTATCAGCACAATCGAGGCGTGCGTAATCGGCAAGATTTTGTGAAATCCTGTATGCTTACACACGCGCACTTGGTGAAGGCTCTTAAAGACGAGTGCAGCGACGGAGAGTTTTCAAAGTTCGACCTTGGGGGGTTTGACGACCAATACTCCATGCCGCGCTTGCCTATGAGCGACAAACAATTGGCGGGTTTACGTAAGCAGATTACGAAGGTGGGTACGGCTAAAGCGGCTTCTTTTGATGTGGGCTTTACGCTTGCGGGTGGAGTAGAGGGGGGGGCTTCAGCCACGCTCTCAGAAATTGTGAATAACTCTAACCCTGATAATGACGGTGTTTATTTGACCCTAAGTTTTGCCGCTTCATCAGATATTTCACCTCTCCTACCGGTGATTATCGATCAGCTTCAGTCGCTTGATAGTAAGTCGATTAAAGATCCTGAGAAGCTGGCAGTATTGACCAAGCAAGTCGTGGTCAGTGCTGCGGGTGGGGCAATCGCAGAAGCCGCGATTCCCGGTTTAGATCTGACGGGTAAAGCAGGGGCAAAAGTAGAGCTGAATTTCATCAAGTCGCACGGACTCGCGCTTCAATACGCTCGAATCAATGGAAGTAATTCAGTAGGCGGCTCAGTTGAAGATATTCCTGTGGGCGGTGGCGTAACCGTGAGCGGTGGCGCCAGTGTTACGAAGACACGTAATCTGGGTGAACGCCTGGGTACGCGGACGATTACCTATGTCCAGACTCAGTGCAACGGCTTCAAACTCGCTGGTGGGGATTGGAAAAGAAATTTTCGTAATTGGTGTCAGGATTCAGGTCGTAAAGAACAAATCCGCGAATTGGCCATTCAAATGGCATCAGACGGAAGCAATGCGAATCTAGAACTCATTGATGTTCTCGAGGGACTGAGCCATGCCGATGGTAAGTTAACCTCCGCACTTCAAGAATCGATGAAGGCTTTGCTCGATTCAGAAGGTGCGCCTATCGAAGACGACGATGTGGCAAAGTTTGCCGATGCCTTTGCCGATGTCATTGTGCAATCAGCAGGTCGTGGGGGCTTGGCGCGTACAAAGCTGAATCAGACTGGTTGGATTCCTCAATAATCGGTCCTTGAGTACGTATGGTTCCTGCACGGGTCTTTTACTCGTATCAACTAACCCTAATGTTATAAAATTGAAATGAATGCTCTATAACGAAGACGTTAACTCTTACGTCTACACGGTGTATTATTGTACTCAGTTTGCTCATCGAGGGTTTGGCTATCAAAGGGTCTCGACAGACTTCCGAGGATGGCACCGCGGGGAAGTTTGGTACCGCCTACTAGATAACCTGACCAAAGTACGCTGCTTTGGCTGCCAAGATGAAGCGGCTTGAATGAGATATTTCCGTTCGGCAGTTCCGAGTGGGCAATGAGCGCGGCACCCTCATTAATGCTCACATCATCTTCGAGCGTTAGATACGGTAGGTCGCTTAAGCCGATGCCGTGATCTAGGTATACACCTCGGCCCACGTCTGCGCCAAGCAAGCGAGCAACCCATGTTTTGAGTTGGGTTCCAGAGAGAATATCCGTCATCATACTCAGTGGCAGCATATGAAAGAGGCTTGTGGCCCAGAGTCCCAGTAATGGGTTATCACGGCCAATACCCTCTTGGGTGAGACGTGGATTGGCGTCTACTTTTCGCCTTAAAGACCGCGCCATGGAGCCCACAAGGGCTGTAAACGCGGCCACGACCCCGAACCAAGCGCCAAAGAGATAAAGCGCATGGCTCAAGTGGGTAGGCAATGCGGCGACGGCACTTGAGCTTGAGACTAGTGCCACAGTGCCTGAACTCACCGATACTGTGAGCGTGAAAAGAAGATACCGGTGAAGATCAGCCATCGCATTGAGACGACGTAGACCGGCCGGGTCGACGGTAAAGGCATCGGGATCCACGTCTCCCATTCGCAAAGGAACAGGCCTCGCGGGCACGCCGATGAGAGCACCTGCTTCTGTCTCTGTATTTTTGGCATCGAGGGCTGAGCAGGCACCCACCAGCGTAAGCGGTGAGATCGTTTGAGGTCCCACGATTGTGCTGTAGGCGCCGACGTAGGAACCCTTTGAAAGCTTGATTGGGTGAAAAACACGTCGACCGTTTTCGAGTTGAGTAAACTCTAGAAATGCGGCGGAGCTGAAGAATGTTCCGTCTTCACGTGTGAATAAATCGGCATATGCGAGATCCATAAAAGATTCATCGGTAACAGTGTTGGGGTGAATTTTGGCCCCCATATAAACCGAGAACTTCAAGCGCAGCGGGCGTGGCCAAAGCCAGTTTATCAGTCGTACCATGGCGCAAAGGTTTCGAATAAGAGGCAGAGCAATCGGATAGTCTTCCTCGGCTTCGCCTTCTGAAAGTTTGCCAAGTGTGACCTGCTTAGCAATGACCACACCCGCCCCGAAGAGCGCGGTGACAGAAAGCCACGCAGGGTAAGCAAGGATCCACATCAAGGCTGTAGCGGGAAAATTCCCAGCTGTAGAAGGTAATAATCCAAGGAGCTCGCAGGTACCAAAGAGCATTCCTCCGAGTCCCAGAGGCCAAAGCAGTGTGGCGCTTACGAGATGCGTGAATCGTTCCTTGCCTGAAACCCGAATGGGCTGAGGTGCCGACTCACCGATGCTTTGGGTCGCTGGTATACCGCGGGCAATTGCCTTGGAGGCGATTCGGTGACCCATGGACAACACAG
>JABJBS010000237.1 GCA_018668695.1 Deltaproteobacteria bacterium | reverse complement strand
GCATCGGAAGCATCGGAAGCGTCAGAAGCGTCAGAAGCGTCAGAAGCATCGGAAGCGTCGGAAGCGTCGGATGCGTCGGATGCATCGGAAGCGTCGGAAGCGTCGGAAGTGTCGGAGTCATCACCCAAAGAAACACAAATCCCGTTCTCTAAGACCTCGTTATCGTCGCACAGAGTGGCGCTCGCTCCACAGGCAGTCACGTAAGCTCCCAGCCATACCAACATCACAACGTTCGAAACCCGTATACTCAAAGCCACAGCATCACCTCACTCGAGTCCAGCACATGATTTATTCTAATATTAGCTTAAAAAAAGGAGCAGCGCGACTCCAAGGTAGGCCACGCTGCTCCTACAGAAAATGGCAAGATGTTCAGGTATAGGGGGTCATGGGAGTGACCAAGAACATCCCGCTATTGTTCTACTGAGCCGAAACCAAAATATTGTCAATCAACACGGTTCCACCGGCACCGGAGAATGCACCCGCTGCCATATTGAAGTGCATTCGCAAAATTCCGTTGTCTGTAATCCCACTCATGTTAACTGAAAAGGATGTCCAGCTTGCGTCATTGAGGCCCTGAGCCTGAAGGTCATAAATGTTGATAACCCCTGCTCCAGGAGCTTCCACCTGAAGGTGCAGAGCCGCACCAAGCAAAGTCCCGACATTCTTTGCATCAAACGTAACGGTTACTTGCGAAGCACCTGCATAATCAAATGAGTCGTTTGAATATTCAAAGATGTAGGCCCGGCCCGCTTCTGACTGATTCTCACCAGACAACTGCAGTGAACCTGCTGGGTTACCGTTATCTTCATTCAACGACATGTTGGCTTCTGGCAAAACAGCATCGCCAACCTCATTCCAATCATCGAGATCTTCCGCGGAGTCGAAACTAAATTGTAGAAGGACTGTCTCTTCACCACCTGAGTTACCCGTATCTTCACACGGGGTACCGCCATAGGTGACACACAGGTCGGCACCAAAACTTCCGTTAAAAGCACCGAATGCATCAGCATAGATACAGCCATCTTGGGGTACGTCAGCACACGATGCATAGACACAACCTAAGTTGCCATATTGGTCGTAAGCTTGGGTCGTAGCCGCGGCGTCAAAGTTTGATGCGTTGGCATCAACACATCCAAGCACGTCCGCACAACCTGGGGTCAACGAAGTAGCCGTCACGCTTCCCGCGTCACCCGCAGTAACAGTGACGTTTGCATTCGCACAACCATCACCCCACTGAATTCCCCAACCAGACCAACCGTCAGCTTCTCCAGTGACTGCGGCAACATATTCGAAGCTTGTTCCCGGTGCGATTTCTAACTCTCCCGTGTAAACTCCGTCTTCATCTTCATCGGCAAGTTCAACGCCCCAGGCGCCCCAACCGTTCCATGAACCGTTCACGACGACACTGGAATAGTCCCCACTGGGTTGGTCAACCCCATTCATATCAACCGTAAATTGTACCGTGGCCGTGGTCACAGGGTCACCCGTGTCTGCGCAAGGTGTTCCGCCGTAGGTCACGCACAAATCGGCGTTGAAACTCTCATTAAAGGCACCGAAGGCATCAAGGTAGATGCAGCCATCTTCAGGAACATCATCACACGAAGCGTAGATGCAGCCGAGGTTACCATATTGATCAACGGCTTGCTCTGTAGCGGCGGCATCGTAGTTGGACGCGTTTGCATCCATGCAACCTAACACTGTTTCAGTTGCCTCCTCACACGGTGTACCTCCGTATGTTACACATAAATCCGCACCAAATTCATCGCTGAAGGCACCAAACCCGTCGACATAAATGCAGCCATATTCAGGAACATCGGCACAAGACGTATAAACGCATTTTAAGTTGCCGTATTGGTCATAATCCTGCTCTGTCGCATCGGCATCGTAGTTTGATGCGTTTTCGTCTACACAGCCTAAGATTTCATCTGTAGGTTCCTCGCATGGAGTTCCACCATAAGATTCACACAAATCTGCACCGAATTCGTCATTGAAGGCACCAAAACTATCCGCATAAATACATCCGTACTCGGGTACGTCGGCACACGATGCGTAGACACAACCTAAGTTTCCATATTGGTCATATGCTTGCTCAGTGGCCGCGGCATCATAGTTCGCTGCATTCTCATCCATGCAACCCAAAACTTCATCGCAACCTGGGGTCAACGAAGTAGCCGTCACACTTCCCGCGTCACCCGCGGTAACCATGACGTTTGCATTCGCACAACCATCACCCCACTGAATTCCCCAGCCAGACCAACCGTCGGCTTCTCCAGTGACTGCGGCAACATATTCGAAGCTTGTTCCCGGTGCGATTTCTAACTCGCCCGTGTAAACGCCGTCTTCATCGTCATCGGCAAGTTCAACGCCCCAGCCGCTCCAACCATTCCATGAACCGTTCACGACGACACTGGAATAGGCCTCACTGGGTTGATCAACCCTGTTCATATCAACGGTAAATTCTACCGTGGCCGTGGTAACCGGATCACTGGCATCGGCGGCATCGGAAGCGTCGGAAGCGTCGGAAGCATCAGAAGCATCAGAAGCGTCGGAAGCATCAGAAGCGTCGGAAGCGTCGGAGGCATCGGAGGTGTCAGAGGCATCGCTAGCGTCGGCGGCATCGGATGAGCTATCGCCCGGATCTGTCGCGTCGGCTGCGCACCCATACGCGGCTGTTAAGAACAGTAGTAAGAAGAGGTGAAGCAGTTGTTTTTTTATCATTGTGATTTCCCGGTCGAAGACAGTTTGTTTTGGTCTCGTACAAATTCTAAACCCAGAGGCCTCGACGGGTCAACCCGTGATCTGAGGTAAAAGTGAAACAAATTGCCAATTTTACCTACACTTACGCGTCGCATCATATTTATTGCTCAAGACTTTAGAGCTTGATGCACTTGCTAAAAACATTCAATTGTTCGACAATACAACAATATGAGCATCCTCGAACTAGATTCTTTGACTAAGCGATTTAACGGTATAGACGTCGTGAAAAACGTGTCTCTCACCTGCAAGGCAGGAGAACTCCTGCTGGTCGTCGGTGCATCGGGCTCCGGTAAATCAACTATGGCACGGATGGCGTGTGGGTTGCTACAGCCGGAAAGCGGTAGCCGCCTCATCCGAACCCAAGACGGACGCGCCGAGAAGCTCACGGCAATCGGGCGCGAGATACAATTCGTTTTTCAGAACCCTTTCAGTTCCTTAAACCCAACGCGCACGCTCGGCGATACCCTCGCCTCACCTCTTAAGAATCACTTAAACCTCTCGAGCGCAGGTATCAAAGTAAGAACCCACGAGTTACTCGAGCAACTTGGTCTTTCACCTGCATCCGATTATGCGAACCGCTATCCACATCAATTATCGGGTGGTCAAAAGCAAAGAATAGTACTGGCACGCGCCCTTGCCGCAGAGCCCACTTTTCTGATCGCAGACGAGCCAACCGCCATGCTGGACCAATCTCTAAAGCATGAGGTTTACCAGCTATTTCGAACGCTAGCCGATGAATTAGGGCTCGGAGTCATCATGGTTACTCACGATCTCCTTGGTGCACGTGACTACGCGGACTCGATCGTAGTCCTACACGATGGAAAAATCGTAGCCGCTGGCACCCCCGAGCACATCTTCAATAACGTTGATCAAGAGCAGGTCACCCGGCTTATCCAGGCAGCCTCATTTCCGTATCCTCAGAAAGCAGTAAATTCATGACCAATAAAATCTTCGACGACTCATTTATTTGGGGCACGGCAACCTCAAGCTATCAAATCGAAGGTGCCATCATGGAGGGCGGTCGCGGAGAATCTATTTGGGATAGGTTTTGTCAGGTCCCCAAGGCGATCGACGACAATTCCAATGGTGATGAGGCCTGTGACCACTACAACCGCTACGGCAGCGACATCAAGATGATTCGCGATTTGGGATTTAAGTATTATCGGTTCTCAATCGCTTGGCCACGAATACAGCCCACAGGAACCGGGCCGGCGAATCAACCTGGACTGGACTTTTACAGTGCTCTGGTAGATGAACTCCTTAAAAACGGCCTTACCCCCTGTGTAACTCTTTATCATTGGGACCTACCACAAGTGCTCGAAGACCGTGGTGGATGGCCCGTACGTGATACAGCCCTGGCCTTCGTGGAGTACGCAGATATCGTGAGTAAACATCTGGGTGACCGCGTTAAGCTCTGGACCACCCACAACGAGCCTTGGTGCGCCAGTATGCTCGGCTACCACGAAGGACGCCACGCACCCGGTCGAACCAACCTTCGAGACGCGGTTGCAGCCAGTCACCACATGCTTCTCTCCCACGGCCTATCGGTCCCTGTCATAAGAGGGAATGTCAAAGATGCTCAAATCGGCATCGTTCTCAACCCGGTACCTGGTGTTCCTGCATCACCTTCTGAAGCTGATAAAGATGCGCATCGAAAATTCGATGGCGTATTTAATAGGTGGTATCTAGACTCACTCTACAAAGGGCACTATCCGCAAGATGTCCTAGAAGACTTTTCCAAGGACGCATCTTTCGAAGGTAAAGACTTTAGCTTCATCCAAGATGGGGACAACGACCTCATCAAAGCTCCTACCGATTTCTTGGGCATTAACTACTACAGCCGCGGTCTAATTTCTGCCGACCCTGAGGCCGATGCTCCTGGAAAGATTCCAGACCCTGGTCCCGAAATGCGAACAGACATGGATTGGGAAGTTTACCCAACCGGGCTTTATGACCTTCTCAAACGCATTCACGACGACTACAAACCCGGGCAGCTCTTTATTACAGAAAATGGTGCGGCATACAGCGAAAGCCCTGACGAAGATGGACGCGTGCGAGACCACCGACGAACCAGCTACATCCACGGTCACCTCCTAGCTGTGAAGAGAGCCATTGCCGATGGCGTACCCGTTGGCGGCTACTTTGTTTGGTCGCTCTTGGACAACTTTGAGTGGTCATTTGGGTATACGAAGCGATTTGGGATTGTTTACGTCGACTACGAGACTCAAGAACGTTATCCTAAAGACAGTGCGTACTGGTTTAAGTCCATGATGACTGACCCCAACACTAAGCTGGCGGACTAAAACGATGATTTCTACACTCGCCCTAGTGGTCAGCCTCCTGGCTGCGCCTCAACCCAATGTTGAACTTGTAAACGAGCAAGGCAACCGGCTCTTACTCGTCGACGGCAAGCCAACACTCGTCAAAGGGATGAACTGGGGCTGGATGCCGATTGGCCACAACTACTCATTCTCATTGTGGAACCAACCGGAAGAAGTCATCATCGAAGCCCTTAAACGGGATATGACTTTGCTCAAAGACATGGGCATCAATGCGATCCGCCAGATAGACGGTATCCCACCCAAATGGGTTGAATATATCTACGACCGCTGGGGCATCATGAGCGCCGTTAACAACTTCCTGGGTCGCTACGGTATGCTGGTAGAGGGGCGCTGGGAAAACCCAACCAATTATGAGAACCCCAAAACCAGGCAAGCAATTGTTGAGCAAGTTCGTGCAATGGCCGAACGCTACAAGGATACCCGAGGCATTCTCTTCTTCATGCTAGGCAATGAAAACAATTACGGTCTTCACTGGTCGTCCTACGAGATCGAAGCATTACCAAAAGGAAAACGAGATGTAGCCCGGGCCACGCACCTATACTCTTTGCTTGGCGAAGCGGCCACCGTCATTAAAAAGATCACACCGGATCATCTCACTGTATGGGCCAACGGGGATGTTCAATACATCGACCTTTTCGACAAACTTGCGAAAGACGTCGACATCTTTGGGTCCAATGTATACCGCGGCGCTTCTGCCCGTGACCTTTACGAGGTTGTAGAGAAGCAATCTCAGAGGGCCATCGTCTACACCGAGTTTGGAGCCGATGCCTACAATGCTCGTTTGCAACGAGAGGACGGGCGGTCACAGGCTGAATATGTTTATGCGCAATGGTGTGAAATTTATCAGCAAAGCGGTGGTCACGGAGCCGGTAATGCCATTGGTGGATTTATCTTTCAGTGGAGCGATGGTTGGTGGAAAACGAAACAAGATGAAGACCTAGAGATACACAACAACAATGCCACCTGGCCCAACGGTGGATATGTCGAGGATTTTGTTGAGGGCCAAAACAACATGAATGAGGAGTGGTTTGGAATTGCCGCAAAGGGCCCCACCGACGTCAACGAGCTCTATGAGGTGTACCCCCGCTCCACTTACTACGTGATGCGGGACCTATTTAAACTTTCTCCCTATGAACTCAATGATTCGCAGATAAAAGATATCTACAACACAGTGCCTGCTCAAAAGCGTACCGCCTACGCGAATCAGTACGAAACTGACCGCTTAGAGCGAGAGGGTTCCTCGTTTTATGGCCTTAGATTAGACCACATGCGATTTCGCACAGAAATCAGTGTGGCCAGCCGAGTAGACAAACCATCCGCAGCCGGCCAAGTCGAGGACCAAGAACAAGTATGGCTTGGGCTTCGTTACAATCCAAACGACGACTTAACAGCTGGTGTGAAACTCCATGCGCTCGGAAATGTTTTAGAAAATCCTATCGACGAAATTTATTACGAAAACCGAGGAACGGCCTATACCGTTGAAGATACCACGGGCGAAAAAGTCGTTATTCGCGATGCTGAACGTTTCGCACTTTATCAGTTCGATATGACTCTCAAGTCGAAATGGCTTGATGTTGAAGCGTACTACCGCAGTGGCCATTACCACTGGGGTAATGAAGGCGATATTTACGCGTTTTATCCAGAGGCCAATTACCAGCACTCAGTAGACATGTATGGTTCAAACGCACCATTCGGAGCGGTCCTCACTGGACATCAAGCTCTTGAAGGTCTCAAAATTGCTGCCGGTCCGGAATTACACTGGGGCGCTCCACCTGCCCTAATTGGCAAGTATCGACGAACCTTCGGCGGTATGACAGCTACCGTTACCCACCGAGAAGAATTCAAACGTCCCAATGATGCAGCCGATGCATCAGGAGCGAGCAGCAAGTTCTCAGGACCATCTGCCCGTAAGTCGTCTCTTGTTCTTGAAATGAAACCGTTCGGCTGGAACCTAACAATTTCTGGGCTAGCAAGTTCCAGCAACAAAGTAGGACAGACTTATACACTGGCTCGGGATGCAGGCGGGGAACCGTCTTACCTCAACTCCGGGTGGTTTATTCTTGACGACCGCATCACTTGGTTCGACACCCTCGGCGGCGACGTCTCAATGAATGGTCACCTGGGAACCGTTGGCGTCCACGTTTCAGGTGGCTATCGAGGCTTGGTTGCTGATGCGGGGTACGACCCCAGGCTTCACTTGACGGGTTGGTCGCTTAAACCAGCCGGTACCGGTAACCGGTACCACGCTGAACTCGGTGTACTTGTTCCCATCGGCAATTTTCAAATCGCTCCTCACATCCTCTACCAAAAACCACTTGAAGGCCCGCTACCAGATATTGCCGCGGCGTATATCAACGATTCAGGCACCTACTACACCGGCATTGCACCTAGAAGCGTTCTCGATAGTCCTTTTGCCGTTCTCGATAACCGGGAAATGCTTGGGGTTGAATTGCTACTCGTTTGGGATCCTACGCCCGGCACATGGTATTGGATGTGGGATAATACGATGCGAGAAGACGCCAGCTTTGCAGCCTCTTTAGACATCATCTACCGCCACTATCCAACCACAAGAGATTCGCAAATTGCCTTTCTCGAAAGTGGCATTCCCTTCTCGCAAGCTTCGTCGCCGCCAGCTAGGGATAACCTAACGATTCATACCCGAATGTTGATTCGCCCGACCAAACGCTGGAGAATTTTGGTCACTGGATCCATCGCGCATGACGACCCAGGTATTGGCGGCGAAAAATCTTCGACCCACTGGCCGTGGAGAAAATCTGTTTTCGCCCAAGCACGGTATCAAGGTTTACTTGCCAGTATGACTGCTAAATTTGATGACTGGGGCCCATATGATTACCACCGAGACTTTAACCTTACCTATCCGGTGCAGCTTGAAGGCATGCTTTCGTGGGGTCCTAATAGAGCTAAGCTCTATGACCAAGACACACGTATTGGAGTCATGGGCAAATACCGAACACTCGACGAGAACTCGAATCGTTTTGTACCAGACATGGGGCCCGGCAGTTTAAACGAATGGGAAGTGCGCATCTTTCTGGAGGTCGTTGGCAATGGTATTTAGATTTAGCTTTATTATCGCACTTACTTTCTCACTGCTTGCCTCGGGCTGTTCACAAACAGATCCGGTCTACCGCTATGGCTTTGACCTAACGAGCCTGGAGTTCAATCTCTATACAGCTGATATGGGCGTGTACCCCGACACCAGCGTCTTGGATGACCCTTCCAACCCCTTCAAATGGGGCGCAATGGAAATCGACACGAAATGGGATATCGAGAATACAGGGCGGGTTGTTGCACGCTTTTATTGTTGGGCGACGATGCTAGCACGCGAGCCAGCCGGTGAGCATCAATACTATACAGCGATTGCCCTAGAAGAAATTTGGGTCACGGAACGTGCTGATGCCAACTACCTGCCCTTTGTTAAAAAAATGGCAATCCGAAGTTATCAATCTATTCTCGACAACTTTCCGGACTCGGTGAGCTACCTTCCTGACGGAGTAACCTCTTTCCCACTCAATATTCTTGCCTATGATGCACTGGTCGCGATGGGAGAAACACCTGAGGGTGATTGGTACGTCATCGAAGACGAACTTGGCGCACGTAAGCTCCTGAAGGGTAACCCTTAATGAAGCTCATAATATTAACAGCCACCGCGCTTTTACTCTCCGCTTGTCACGGAACTCCAGGAGAGCCCAACTACACCGAACTTCCCGAGGATTTTCGAGGACCAGAGGCTGCAGAGTTTAAAGATCCCACGCCCTATATTCCAGGCACAGAAAGATTAAGCATTAGTATTTTCTACGAGGGGTCATACAGTAAAATCTTGATTTTGGATGAAGTCCAACGCCACTTCTATATCTATGAAGGAACCTTTAACATCGCCGACGAAAACGCGATTGTTCGTGAAGGGCTTCGTGCAGACGCGGTCATCTCCGCAGGGACCCCATGGTGGGGAGGTGGAGTCACCTGGGACACAGCTGAAGACCTAAGCGAATGGACCACGATGCACGTCTCTCTATGGAGCGACAACCAAGCTTACGAGGGTACCGAGATTGAAATTGAAGGCGGCGGTGTTACCAGGAGAATTCCCGTTGCTGACTATGGATTTGTACCGGATGGAACATGGTATGACTTAGCCATTCCAATGTCTGATATCGCTGATACCGGCGTAGACGTCAGTGCCATCACCCGCCCATTTGTTCTGGCTGGTGAGAGCGTACCCACCGGCGCTACGTTGGTCGTGGACAATCTCTATTACGAATAGAGAACTGCTCTAAAACCATAATAAGTAGCTGTTTTTCAATTAAAAATTCGTCTCCCACCTCTGTATTAAACCTCGATTATCCTAAAGTTATTACGACCAAATACTCATAAAGTTACCTCCTAATCACTTGACTACGCAGCGACCACTAGGCAGTCAGTGGATCGATTACGTAAGCCTGCGACCATGTTCTGATTTTGTAGATGGAGCCAACAATGATTTCAGAAAACGATATTTACAACGCCCAAAAACAGTGGGCCGACGGCATTGTCTACATTGGAAAAGGTGAAACCTGGGAAAGCTCCCGGGACCGCGCCTCGACGTTTATTGAGAAGATGTATGTGCTCGACGGATCTCTCCTGTTTTTTCCGACCAAAACGAGCCTCATTCAATCAAGACCAAATCTAGATAGCACCCTTTCCTACTTTGTTGGCCGCAACCCGGATTTCCCCGAGGACAAAGGTTTTGCCTTGGAGCCTTGGACAGCAGTTCGATTTGAGAATGCAGGCACGGTGCAAAAGGACGAAATCGCACTCGCTATGGGTAATTATTACTTCATGAATTCAGCAGGCGATGAGACCAAAGTAGAATTTACATTCGCCTATGTGAAAACGGCCGATGGTGCCCTCAAGATTCAAGCGCATCATTCAGCTCTTCCGTTTAACCCTGAAGCATAGCTCGGGCCTAGGCAATGTCCTGAATATCGAGATGGCCTACCAATAATCCGTCTGCGTCTACCACAGCCAAGCAGTTAATTTGGTGGCTTCTTAGCATATCAAGCGCAACCTCAACCGAAGCTCCAGGCTCGATAGACTTTGGGTTCTTCGTCATTGAGCCTTCGATGGCTTCAGACAAAGAACCGGACTTAGCAGTGAGTAGGCGCCTCACATCACCATCGGTAAAAACTCCCAATAACTTGCCTTGTGCATCCACAACGAACGCTGCGCCGCCACGCTTCTCTGCAACAATTCCCAGGGTTTCCAAAATCGTTTGGGTACGCGTAACAACCGCAGTGTCATCAAGTCCGCGCATCATGGTTTCTACGGCGCTGAGTCTCTTCCCAAGACTTCCACCGGGATGATTTCGAGCGAAGGAATCAATCGTAAAGCCCCTTAGCTCGACGAGCGCGAGTGTTAGCGCATCGCCCAAAGCGAGCATCGCAGTACTCGTGGTAGAAGGCGCAACGCCCATTGGACAGGCTTCTTCGAGCTGCCCCAAGTCCAGAACCAAATCACACAGATTGGCCATGGTACTCTCAGGGCGGCATGTCATAGCAATGCGTTTTATTTCGAGGGCTTTCGTCGCTCTTGTGAAATCAACGATCTCGGAACTAACCCCGCTGTTGGAAAGAACAATCACCACATCACCATCGCGAATTCGGCCCATATCACCATGCAGTGCATCCACAGGATGAAGCGCGATGGATGGTGTGCCGGTGGAGGCCATCGAGGCAGATATTTTCTGCGCAATGAAATAGGGTTTCCCAACCCCACTGAGTATTACGGTACCCTTGCAGGCAAGAATTGCTCTTACCACCTCTACAAATGAGTCACCGACGCGAGCCCGAATTTGCTTTAAAGCATTGATTTCGGAATCGAGAACTTTGTGACCCAGCTCAATGATCTCTTCGTTTGATGCCATCGCGCTAGTATTTCGCAATCTCCGATGAGATCAAATCCCAATTGGCTATAATTGCACTAGAAAAGGGAGAATTTATAAAAATCAACTTGGTCGATCGAGTTCGAGACCTACGCGCGACACACTGAGTTCATCAATTTAGTGAAATCGTAGAAACCAGTCGAACTCAAGCAATGGCTTAGAGATAATGAAACACCTTACCCATCTAAACTATCAACGGCAGGTTTTTGAGATGACGGCTATCAATTGGTCTACGATCCCAGCCCAACCATAACTCTTTTCAACATGCTTGGGGCCTTCTGTCACCACCCGTTCTCGAAATGAGGCATCATCGCGTACCTCTCTCATTTTAGAAATCAAATCATCTACGTCTGGATCGAGATAAGTTCTTTCGTCATTTTCAACCAGCGTCGTGCGTATGGTTCGTGCCACATCTTCATTGATAAAATCCGCAGTGCTTCCACCATCACTCACCAATACCGGCAGCCCACAACCTGCAGATTCTAAAACAGGCATATTGAAGCCTTCAGCTCGGTAAGGGGCGACATAACAGTCGGCAAGATTAAAAAGTCTATTGACCTCTGAATAAGGCAGTGATGCTTGAGTACAAAAAATTCTCGATTTAACTAAATCCCTATGTTTCTCGGGCAATACTTCTAACCACTGATTAAGGTAATAGTCACTGTTGTATAAGCCATTGAGTCCTTTAAGAAAAAGAACACTTTGCGTTTCTTCCATGCAAAGCTGAGCGAAGGCGCGTAACAAGACATCCAATCCCTTGTTACCGGTCATGGCGCTGATATTTAGCCAGACAAACTTATCCTCTATCTTAAGCGAACCGCGAGCCTCTGACCTTTCAGAGTCGCTCATTCGATAGAGTTTCGTTCTATCTACCCCGTGTGGGATCACATGACATGGTCTACCGTAGTCTTGAAAAGCAACTTGGCTCCACTTAGATGGCGTAATGAAATGCAGGTAATCCAAATTCGGTATGTCTGCGGCTGTGCCATTCACAAAGAAGTCTGGCATGAACTTTTGATATTCAGCAGTTAAAAATACAAATACCGGCACTCCTGAAACCGGTGGAGGCGAAAGATCTGCGGGAAACGCAATACGATATACCGCATCAATGTCTTCACCATTCCAAACCTGGAAGGACTCCAAGAGTTCTTCTTCGTCCGCGCTCAAAAGCTCCTTCGTCGGTTGCCAACTTTCGGAGGGGTAAGGGATGTCTCGAATAAAAATCTCAACATTCTCGCGTTGATTGAGTTCTAACAATTGAAACGCATTCACCAAAGCATACGAGTGCGGGATCCATCGCCAACCCTCAACCAGCAGTCTTAATTTTTTCTCACTTGTCACTTCCCTACTCCGGGCTCCAAAAGATGCTCATTACCTATCACCTTCCGATGCTTGGTAACAGACATCGCTGGCTGAGCGAAGTGGCTAGCATACATTCGCGAGAACCACGCCTCCTTAAAGAAGCTATGGATCCGTACAAGCGGCATCACTCTTAAAGGCAATGGCAAATGACGCAATTCCCGCATCGTTGGACAAAGAGAAACTCGTACCATCCGCTGAGTAAAAAATTGCGTCGGTGTTGTCACCCGACTCCAAAACATTTACCCAAACCTCGAAATCGCCGCCCACAAACGGCCCGATCACCCCGCCATCCGTATTCACCCAATAACGAAAACGTGCTTCATAAAGTTTCTCTTGAACGGATATAACCGATTCATGGATTTCACTCGGCTCGTCTCCCAAGAGGACCGAGTCTAAGCTGTCGTTGTTAAGCGTGCGAATGTCCCAATTCACAGTGGAATCATCGCTTCCACCTGCATCTAGATTGCTGAAGAATGTAAGGGTCAAACCGTCCGAGCCTTCATAGAAATAAACGTTCGTCTCGAAACCAAGCGGCTCCGGACCGACAACAGGGTGCGCTGAAGAACTGTAATACCCATAATTGGCAACACTGCTAAGCTCCCCGGTATAGGAAAGAATATCACCTAGATAAATAGCATCCTCGAGGACCGTAACATCTTCATTGACCAGCCAAACGCCCATTGTTTTAGCAAGCTGCTCTTGGCACACATCCCATTGGGTATCCACTTGATGACCACACGTATCCACAACTTCGACTGAGACGGTTTGGAGGCCCACAACGCGGCCATCACGCGACCAAGTAAACTCTGACACGCCCATGGAATCAGGGACGCCAGAGTGAAGCACAGCGCCGTCTTGGTCTTTCCAGACCACACTCAATGTTTCGGGAGAATCTTCAGGGTCTAACACAACGGCGTGCATCAGTACTTCTTCTTGCTCCCCTAGAACGGTCCCATGAACGGGTGACACGATGCTTACCGTGGGTGCAGAGTCTGCAAGTGCCTCAACATAGACTCGTAGCCTTTCTTTACCCGGCGCATCACTTACAACTGCCAGCGATGTCGTACCGACTTGCCAAGACACGGGAACCATCCGAGTTTCTCCGGGAGCTATCGTAAGTGGCAACTCAGCAAGGTCCACCCATTGTGCTGGCCCCGTCAACGTTAACTCAGAAACCGTCAGATCTGCCCAACCAGGATTGCTAATCGAGATAGCCTGCGTGTTTTCACCACACAGAATCATGTGATGCACATGCTGAAGGGGAACCTCTGGTGTATCCGTGAAACCGATATTACTCGCCATCTCGGTTGGCCCTTTGACCACAATCGCGGGAACCGGCTCACTGCAATCTATACGGCAGACGTAAGGTTGGTCGTTGGCATTGAGGTTGCCATCATCACAGGCCTCTCCAAGCTCCAAAACGCCATTACCACAGCTTGCGAGGGTGTTGAGGGAGTCTTTGCTACAGCCAAAACTTAAGAATAAAACCGCAAGGCTCACAAAAACGCAGATGTCTCTCAATTCATTCATCATCATCATCATCCCGGGCAAAGATGAGCGGTCTTGCTGGCCACCAAAGTGTGCGCAGACCGCGGCTGAGTGAACCCCTATCAAAGGAATCTATGTCTCGAACAGCCGATCAGAGGTAAAGTTACGATGAGATGATGAAGTATTCATGCCGTGCCCAATAGATTAGGCTCAAATGTAACCTTTAGCCGGCAACCGGTGCTTCGATTTCAACCTTAAATCGATAGGCCGATTCGTTATTTCCCAACACGATAAGATTTTCGCCGGCCTCAAGCGCAATCGCTCCGTTTTCTCTATCGCCGCCAATATGCTCACCATTGACTTGAAGCCCCAAATAACTACCGCGGTCACGTACGAGAATTTCTCCTTGCCTGCAGTCGAAGGCAAAATGGTCACGGCTCACGGTATAGGGCTTTTCGTCGGCTATAGAGAGGTCATTGCGAGTAAGAGGATCGCGTGATTTTCGTCCCACATTAAAGGGAAAGCGTTTAATCACCAAGCCACCTTCTGGAACGATTCCCTTAGCGTGTTCGCTGTCAGGCAGAAGTCTCAATGAGGCGCCTACTTCCAGTTTTGGGACCGGCTTGTCCCCTTGAACGGGTGCCATCTGGGGATTCAGGGCTCGTAGCCGCTCAAAGAGAAGTCGCATATACCGTAGACTCTCATCCGGGTTTTCACGCAACAATGTCACAAAATCATTTTGAGTCATCCGCCGAGCAACCACTTGAGCCGTTGCTCGAGCACCTCTAGACCTTGGTGCTTCATCAAGAAGACCCATCTCTCCAAAAATATCACCAGGGCCAAGAAGCGCGATTCGATAAGGCGCATCAAGTGGTCCGTCAAAAATTTCAACATCACCAGACTCAATCACATATGCAATTTCGCTTCGGTCACCCTTTTGGAATATAATTTCGCCACAATCAAACAACTCTTTGGACATCAAGTTCTCCCGTTTCCTGGGCGATTCATAGACCAGCTTTAGTGGAGAATAAAGCCCCTGTGGCCTATTCAGGAGGTATCCTTAAAGCTAACAAAAATTGAAACTGTACAAAATCCAACAGGCTCGGCTAGACTTGAGGTGTGGACAATACCTCTAGCCCTCAAAGCTCCCTTATTTCACGTAAGGAACGCCTCGCAATCATACTGGTGATCACTGCCACTTACTTTCTCTACCACCCGATTGCCATTTACACGAACACCCTCTCCTACTATGCCCCGGTTACACCACTGGACACCTGGATGCCACTGAGTCCCATCTGGACCTATATTTACGCATTCATCTTTTTGATTACAGTTCTACCCACGGCATTCATCAACGAGCGTAAACTTTTTCATAAGATGGCCATTGCCTACGTCGTGGTCCAATGTGTCGCATTTTCTATATTTGTTCTATTTCCAGTTCGTATGACGTTGCGCCCAGATACCGTCGATATAGACTCCTTCCATACCTGGGGGTTACAGCTCTGCTACTTCATAGATAAACCCGTAAACTGTTGCCCGTCTCTACATGTTGCTATGGCATTTCTGGGCGCCCTCTGTACCTTCAAGGCCGACCGGTTCATCGGTGGTCTATGTATCGCCTTGGCCGTCGCCATCAGTTTATCCACCATGCTTGTGAAACAGCATTTTATTTTAGACGTTATGGTAGGGCTTGCGGTATCGACGCTATCTTATAAATTCCTGGTGGACGCATCACCCTATAACGAAGACCCTGCTCACCGAGGGCGAAACCGTAGGTATGCGGGTCTCCTTTTCGGCGCATACTCGTTGGCAATTGCAGGACTCTTTGTTGCCTATAAACTAGGCTGGGCACCTTGGCAGCCGGCTTAACGGTCGAGTAGATAAGACGCCTGAAACTATCCG
>JABJBS010000236.1 GCA_018668695.1 Deltaproteobacteria bacterium | reverse complement strand
GGTCCGGTTGTCGGCATCATTGCAGCGGTCATCGCTATCTTAACAATGATTGCAATGGCAAACTCTGGATTACTTGCTTCCTCTCGATTTCCTTTCGCCATGAGCCGCGACTCACTTCTTCCAGCAGCCTTTGCAACCGTAAGCCGCAAGTCCCACACACCCACTTGGTGCATCATCTTCACATCATTGGTTATGGCTGTATTCATTATCGGAGTCGATATTGAGAGCATCATCAAGCTGGCGAGTGCTTTTAAGATTCTTGCTTTTATGGCCAACGAAATCTCACTCATTATTCTGAGAACATCGGCACCGCAGTGGTACAAACCAAGCTACAGGGCACCATTCTTTCCCTGGATGCAGATTGCCGCGTCCACCATGTGCCTGGGACTTTTGGTTGCCATGGGTTTGCCTTCGGTCCTCTGCGTAGTCAGCGTGTTTACCATCGGTTTGGTCGTCTATTTCGCCTACGGGCGCAGACATACGAAAAATCTGGGAATGCTTCGAAAGATGGGTCGTAGATTTGACCTGGCTGCACCGCTTCCGGAGCATGCACACGAAGTCGAAGCCATCATTCCGCAAAGTGCAGCTGCATGTGTGGCCCTGATTGGGCAAGAGCGAAGTGTTGAAATGCTCACTCAGATGGGTACTGCTCTAACGGGTCGTAAGCGTGTAGAAGTCATTCATATTACCGATATCCCCGACCAACTCGCGCTTGATGAAATGCTGGATGAAGATCCTCAAATCATCTCGATGCGGCGGCGCGTTTTGGGAATGCGCGAAATGGCAAAAGTCGATGTACGCTTTGATGCCATGGTCTCCCACGACATGGTCGCAACCGTACATAATCTATCCAGCCGATTGCATTGTGAATGGCTCGTCATGAGCTCCAAGCCCTACCGATTCATCAATCCCTTGGGCTGGCTCTACAACCATTTGCCCAATGACCTCGCGCTCTTTAAAGATGCCGGTATTCGATACATCCGAAGAATTTTGGTCGTCACCGATCCAAGCCCTATGGACTCTGTGGTTGCGGAAGCTGCACACAACCTTTCTCAATACTACCGGGCCACCATCACATTTACGCGCTTTATCCGAACCGATGCCTCTCATGTGGAGTCTCAGCAAAGCATCGACTACCTCCAAAATATCCGTGGCTTGTGTGATTCCCCCAGTGACAGCCTTCTTCTTCGCGGCAACACCGAAGTGGAGACCATCAGCAACGCATCCAAGGGCTACGACCTCATGGTTGTAGGTGCCCGCCCACACAACACCATCCGCAACATCTTTCTTAAGTCCAGTGAAGATATGCTGGTCGACCGGTGTATTTGTTCGGCCTTATTACTCAAATCACCTAGGGTTGGACCCCGGGTTGCCCCGCAACCTCTCCCAGTCATCGAGCTAGACGACTACGTCCAGCCTGAGCTTGTGGCGATTCATAAGCAAGTCTCGAACAAAGTTGAACTTTTCAGTAACTTTGCCCAGCAATTTTCAAAGTATCAGCCGGGTATTGCTGTGGATGATATCTCCACGGCCTTAATCGAACGGGAAGCTGCCCAAAACACCGGTGTGTGCCACGGGGTTGGTATGCCTCACGCCACGCTCCCAACATTGGACCGCACCTACCTGATGCTCCAACGCCTTGATAATCCATTGGAATACGACGCCCCCGATAACCAGCCGGTGGACCTCGTTTTTGCCACCCTTGGACCACCCACAGACCGCCAACTTCACTTGGTTTTATTGGCTAAAATATCCAAGCTTATCTTGGAAACGTCGATTTTAGACCAAATCCGGGCCGCCGAGAGCGAAGCCGACATCGTCCAGACCTTAAAAAATGGCCTTAGACCCAAGAACTAGATCCTTGCAAGACTTTGAAATCATTTAAAATTTAGTAAAATCTAATATCTTGCGGAAGGTATGTCTTCTTTTCACGCAACGACCCACCGATTTCCCCGATAACTCTTCTGACACCACAAACGACTGTTTAACTCAGGAGAGAGCCATGCCAAGCATCACAGAAACCGCCAATGCTGGTCGAATCACACGAGCAATGACCGAAGCGGCCCGCGATGCCATCACCAACAACGACGGCGTCTTCACCGCCGCCGCCTATGAGCGCATTGCAACAGCAGCTCTGAGTGTGAACAACAACCTAAGCGACGTTGAGCGTGCAAGCCTAGCTCAGCCACGTGACTATCTTGTCGCTGCAGGAATCGACGTTGATGCCCTCCATTTCGAACCGGCCATTGTTGAACGTGCACGTACATTCATCACCGGCGAAGGCACTGCTCCTTTAACCGGTTTGTCCACAAGCGTAGAAGCACCCACCATTGAATCACTCATGGTGAAGTTCAACCGCATGATGGGAACAGGAAAAGACCTCGGCACCTACAGTGACTGGAGCGTCAAAACACCTGGAGCAGATGTAAAATTCTCCACCACAGCTTCAGGTCGTGATTGGCCTGCACTTGTTCTCGATACTCGAACTTTCGAAGACCCCAAGGCCGCACGCGATATCGTCAGCGAAAACAAAGCTGCATTTAAAGCAGTCACCACACCTGCTGAATTTCAAACTGCGATTGATACAATTCTCGCGGCTGAAGCCGACTACTTTTCCGCAGACGACATTGGCAGCGATTCTGCCAACTTGAAATACGGCGTCGCCAACATCCGGCGTAAGTCGTTTCTAGCTGCTCTTCGCTCAACGGCTGTCGAGGCAACAGGTATCAGCGGTACCGATAAAGCCCGGGCCCGTGGTATTGCCGAAGGCGTATCCATCAAGATGGCAACTGGAATCGATTACCAAATGGAAGTGGGAAGCCACACCAACTACTGGCCCTACTGGTCCAACTACGCGGCGCCTCTTGAGAAGATGCTCGAGCAAGAAGAAGTCGGAAGCGCTGGTTACCATCAGATCAAAAACCGGTTGAACGATATCTATCGTCGTAAAACGCACAACGACTCCTGGAAGCGTGAAGTCAATGAGCGAAATTTCGAATCATCTGTGAAGATGAGCCTGGTATACAGTCCAAACTTCACCGTTGGTTCAGGGCATCGCCTATCCCAAACTGAAGACAGCACGACCTTCAGCCCTCACTACGAACTTATTACAATTAATAAAGCAGGACTGCCTGAAGAGTTCGCACAATACGCGGGTCTTCAAGTCTACCGTGATACCAATGCCAGCAAGACGCTGCGTGTAGACTTCATGGGCAAAGGTGACTCTGAGGCAGAAGTATTTGCCCGCGGTCTTACCGGCAAGGCAATCCCAGCTGAACTTAATGACCACTTAACAACTCGGCGACTTACGAAAAAAGATGCTGAATCATTCACACTTCGAAAATTTCAAGCCGGCGAAAAGGCTCGTAAGAATATCTCCTTTGACTGGGGAAGTAATGGCAGCATCAACGTTGCGCCTACCAATGTTGGATGGTGGGGACATTGCCACAACGAAGCACCCTTGAATGCCATGGCCATCGATCCTCAAAAAGCTGTTAGCTTTTACCGAGCAGACCGAGGCGTAGACAGCAGCAAAGCACTCGTAAATTATACAGCCGCAGACGCGTGGGATATCGCAGGCGCATTCACATCTGACCACGAAGGTCGCCCTGCCTGGAACTCTCTAAGTACTGGCCGAGCAACTGGTGTCGACTCTACTAGCTTTGTAGGTACACGTAACAACGGCCTTCACGAGCTAAACATTAAGCTAGATGGTGGACGCTCATTCAATATCGACGCAGAAGTGATTTCCCTCACCGATGCCTCTGGTAAGAGCCAAGACCCCAAAGCCATTTTCCGTGAGAACGTTGAAAACGAAGACGGCGGTTTTGCTAAGAACCCAATGCACCTAAAGACCAACGCTCAAAAAGATGACCAGATCACCATTGATGTTGCCGGTTGCACGATGAAGCTCTCAACCAAGTACGTCACATTTGATGCACAAGGTAACCCAACCGAGCGCACAGGCAGCGTGAAGCTTGACCCAACTGAAGACAAGTTTGTTAAAGTCACTGAGAAGATTGCTCGTCGCAATCCAGGTGCACAAGGCGGAGAGATTCTTGAGCAGTATTACAATGCCAAGACCAAAGAGTACTACTCCATCACCCAAAAGGTGAATGAAGAAAACGGTTACAAGCGTGAAGAAGTAAGCCGCTCTGAAACATCGGCCGTAAGCGGACTCGAGCACACCACAGAAACGGAATACGACTCTGTTGAAGTCATCTTTGATTACTTCATGGACAACCCAGGGCTTCCTAAAACTTACGACACATCACCTGATGCGCCGGTATGGAACTACCCCGTGGACCGCGAGAAATTAGACCTTCTCACAGAAACGACCGTCACTGAAAACGGCCATGACTATACATACCGAACGTTCAACCTTCTTTACTCCACCATGGGCGGACCGGAAGACCAGAACCAAAAGTTTATTATTAAGTTCAACGAGCAAGGTAAGATTGTTGATACCTGCGCTCTGGACCCAATGCCCGACTTCGCTTTCCGTCAGGACCACTGGACTGCAGCTCCTGTAACAAGCGATAACCGCGGCGGCGCGGCGTACAATGTGATGGCTCTAAGTAAGGGCTATCTGCTTCGCCAAGGTGGCAAGAGCATCAGCGATGTTGAGACAGAACTTTGGCAACAAGAAGCGGCATTACTTTTTGCATCACTTAGCGATGAGACCGCGGAAGGTCACGCCTATGTCTTCCAGAAGACCGATGGTAGCATCGTAAGCTTTGCTGATAAGTCGTCTTTCCACAAAGCAGTGGAGGCAGATAAAGCTCTGCGAAAAGCAGAAGCGAACCAATAACCGAAACGAGTTTCTTCAAGGTACTTGAGTACTCGGTATCTTGAAGAAAACTTGAGTCGCCTTCCCCTTGCCACCCGGCACTTCTAAAACCTCATCTATGGTTCTGATAATGCCTTTTTATAAAGTGCCGCAGGATCGATGGTCGTTCGAAGCGTGGTATTAAACGAACCCTCAATGCTTGTATGGCTTCTAGCCACAAAACTCTCACCGCGGTCGGCGTGGACTCCCAATATTACGCGGACCTGGCCATCGCTCCCAAGCTCCTCCACCACAATCGCATTGTCATCAAAATCGCGCTCGCGCATGGCTTCTCGGCCAGCCGCTACAGCTTCCGGTGCAATATCTTGCGCCGCAGCTAAGTCTCCCTCCAGGCGCAGTTGACCTGAGAGCACAATATCAGTGGGCTGCTCGTTAAGATGCATATCCACACCGTCGCTGCTTGTTGCGAAACCTCCGGTATGAATTCCAAAATCACCAAGAGTAGCTTGCACCCGGGTGCCCTCTTTTAGATTGAGTCGCCTCAGTGCATCCCCCTCAGACCCCACGGTCACGCTGCCATCCGCAAGTTCGGCATCCATCACCGTGTTGGTGAACTGTGCGCTTACACTGCTACTGTCATTCTCCTCAGGACGGAAACTTAAATGATGAAGCTGCGATGAAATTTGAGCGTTGGGTCTCATTTCAAGATTGAACTGAGGGCTGAAAGTTGTGAACCGGCATTTACCTATCTGAGCCCGTGCACTCAAAGGTGTTTCACCATCGCTCACTAAATCAAGTGCCCCATCTTTTCCAAGGCTTAGCGATGCCCGCCCCTCAATATCAATCTGCTTAAATTCGATATCTGTTTCTTTATTCGTAATTGGGTCCAGCCCAACAACTGATGCATTAAGGTTTTCAATCACAAGCTTGTCTGGCGTGCTGATGGTACCGGCGCCAATTTGTAAACTTCCACCGCTTACCTGAGCGCTGCGAATATCGATCAAAGCCGGCGGCTTATTCTCATCCGGGATGGGCAAATGTATTAAACCGCTCAACCCTCCCCGCAAACCGGTCACTGCAATATCTGTATTCTCCAGTCCTACTGAAACCGTTGCCACACTGCCATTATCGATATTGAGAATGCTACCATCTGCTGCCTGCATTTGGGTGTTGAGCTTTAGAGAGTTCTCCCCACTTCTCGACGCAAAATGAATTTCACCGTTTTCATCGGTTTCAAAGCTACCAGAACCCTGAAGCGACATACTCATATGCACGCCTTGATTCCCAAGCGCGGTGCCGGACGTTGCGCCGCTGCCATCGGCTGTGAGGTCTAAGTCGTCCACGGTGCCGCTTAGCTTGCCATCCTTGATGCCAATGCTTCCACTTAATTTACCGCCGAGTGCAATGCTGCCACCATGGTCATCGATGCACACGCTGCCATTGGCATTCAAAGTGGCTTCAACCTTCGGTAGGTCGAGTTCAAAAACGGGATCTTCACCCGGGTGGTAAGCGATGCGAACTTGACCGCCTTGTACAGAGTCCACCGAAACATCGCTTCGAAGACTTCCCACCGCTGCACGCAGACTCACATCCGAGGCATCGAGGTTATCGATGGCCAGTTCAAAATGTGCATCACCGTTTTCGTCGCGATAAACTCGAACCAAAACATCCGCATCTCCATCTCCGATATTCACACCCAAATCATCGTTACCGAGTATTGTTTGCCCTAAGTTCGCATGGCCTCGAATGGTGAGGTCGTTGGGATTTCCTTCCACCGAGATTTGCGAGCCCGGTGCAAATTGAATGCTCTGCCCGTCACCCAAGCTTAAGGTATTGTCCGAAAATGAGGCGTTGCGTACCGTGATGTCCGTGCTGGCAAAATCTATCTTCGCTAAAAGCGCATCCAGCTCACCCGGTGTGCTCGCATTGGGTCCATCTTGAGGCGCAGTGTTCTCCGGCGCTGTTTCTACCGACGCGCTGGGATCAACAATGATGGGATCTCTAAGCACAGTTACATTGGCGGAGAGTTTATTTAAGAAACTTTCAACATCGGCCGGGAAAGGCGAAGAGCCCACCAGGGCCTCACCAAGCTTGTCGCCAATTTTTCTTCGAACGGTGTCACCAAGCCCGACAGCTTCCGCTGCACCCGGCAAAAGCCCAGACAAATCTACTTCAGGCCACAGGTAAGCTTCGCCGGTATCTTCATCCACGCGAACTTCAAGTGCGTAGACCGTTGCCCCAATGTCTGTGGATGGAGCCAATGGGCCCGGCAAATGGTACTTCGCCCAGATGTC
>JABJBS010000235.1 GCA_018668695.1 Deltaproteobacteria bacterium | reverse complement strand
GTAATGGGACCGCGGCATGCTCCGAGGATAAGGCATGAAATGGCGATTGCTAGCGTAGCAGCGGCGCTTGGTATGGGCAGTCGTAAAAGCACGGATGCATCTCCATGATGTTGGGCTGGGATGACTCCCGGCCCACGGTTTATTGGTTCGAGGAACGAGCCAATAGGACCTACATCAGAGATGATTGGATTGGTTGGGTCTTCATTCGCAGTGTAAGGAATGTCGCACTGCGTTCAAGGCTGAATCAGCCTGTGAAGTCTCTTAGCATTTTTTTGATTTCCATAACATGCAGTTCTTCTTGGCCGATCATGGTGCGGGCATACTCTTCCAAGTAAACGCTGCGGTCTGAAACAACGTCGAGTAGCTCAGCATATAGCGTAAGCGCATGACGCTCATGCTCGAGACTTTCAGTGAGTACATCTCGCATGGTGTGCTTGCCGCTTTCCTCAAGCGAATCGATGGAGAGGCTTGGGTGCCCTTCAAGTCCGGTAAGAATCTCTCCTGCTTGCTGTGCATGGGTTAGAGATTCTGCGGCTTGAGCTTGCATGAATTCTACGATGGGCAAGCGGTACGGACCGGTAACCATGAGTGCGTAATGTGTGTAGCGAACGACGCCGGCCAATTCAGCCTTCATGATTTTGTTGAGCTTGTCGCATGCGTCTTGAATATTCAATTCTTGCATTTCTTACTTCCTTTAATAGTGCGGTGGAGGAACATCGTCTTTTGCTTCAACGGTCATCGAAGGCATTGCCTGACGAACATGTGCATCCAGAGTTTTGAGCTGAGATTCTAGCCTGTGAAGCAAGAGTCCCTGCTCGGCAACGGTGTCATTGAGTTTGCTGATGATAGCATCCTGAAAGGCAACAGTTTCTTCGAGTTTCATTATACGTTGGTCCATAGCTTGGCTCCTATTATAGGTCAATCCTAGAGTCGGTGTTAATACTGTTTTTCGTTTTTTTTATCTCAAAATGAAAATGAGAATGTTTCTCAAAATAAGAATAGGCGTTCTCGTAGCCTTCTCGGTACATTTTCCAGGCTCGGCTGGGGTCCCTTGGTTTAAAACCACTGAATGGTTTGTAAGGGGTGCGTGGGTGAACCGATGCTGATGTATCTACAGCACTGGCAGTAATGGTTCGGTCACTCAGTGTGGGTTTATTGTTACTGAATGAACCGTCAATACACAGACGTCCGCGATGCTTTACCATTTGTGTTGAATAGAAAGGAATAAAAAAGCTCCCGAGCATGATATTTTGAAGATGCGAATTACTCTCAAATTCATTAATGAGCTGATAACTCTTAGGAGGGAAGTGACTCACGCAAAGGTGCAGTCGTTTTTGGGCCTTGCGGTAGACGTGTGGGCGTCGATTGAAAGAGTAGGAAATCGCTTCGTTTTGCCACTTCGACATTTTAAACATAGGGCCGGTACGAGATGCCCGAGAATTGGAGGCAAGACGGTCGTAGCTTTCTTTGACCTCTTGCCAGGGAATATCGCAGGCAGCGGCTACCGCTGGTATACAACCCGACGAAGCTCCCAGGAACTGCCATTGAGAGAGGTCGAACCCGCTGTCTTCTTGCAGGAAGCGGAGGATTCCTATGTGATAAACGACGTTCCAAGAACCGCCGGCAAAGCTCATTTCCATAATTTCCAAATCAACTGATTCGGCTTGATGCGTCAAGTCAGAATCAAAGAAAATTCAAGTTGATACTCTTGCGGGTCGTGATTTGATCCCGTAGTCTCTCCGGGCCCTGCTCATATCGATATAAAATCTGTAGTTCGTTCATATACGGCTTTTTGGGAGACCCATTCTATGTTGCACCGAGTGTTCCCTTCTTTTACTGGCTTTCTTGTATTTTTCGCTCTTGTTGGACTGACTGCCTGTGGCACTGAAGAGCCTACAATCCTATTAGCGGGGGCAATTGAACAAGATTCTGCTGCCATCAGCGGCGGTTACAACGACAATGAAGACACCGCGGTGGTTGGTATCGTCTCATTGGCAAACAACAGTTTAGGGATTTGCAGTGGAACTTTGATTGCCCCGAACGTGGTCTTGACCGCGCAACATTGTGTGGCGCCGACCAGTTCAGAGGGCGTTCTCTGTGGCGCAACGACTTTTGGACAATCCTACGATCCATCAGGTCTCTTCATCTCCACCAAGCGACGCCTTACCCAAAGCCCGGACGATTATTACTCCACAGCTGAGATTTTGGTTCCACCGGGAGGCAGTGATTTTTGTGGTTACGATATTGCCTTGATGATTTTGAACAATCCTGTGGATCCGGCTGAAGCAACGCCTCGCATCGCTGCTGTCGATGTGGATTTAGAGCAATCCGATGGTTACTACGCTGTAGGTTACGGTGCCACAGATGGTGCTGGAAGCGGAAGTGGACAACGCCGACGACGCGATGGGCTTTACGTCGCATGCGTGGCGGATGAATGCCCGCCTGCCTATACAACTTATCAGGAAATGATTGGTGATACGGGTGTGTGCCAAGGCGATTCTGGTGGACCAGCCTTTGATCTTGAGCATCGTGTCGTTGGCATCGCATCACGCGGTTCGGCTGGATGCGAGATGCCTATTTATACGTATGTTCGGGCTTGGGGCGACTGGATCAAAGACAAGGTTATCTACGGTACAACTGGCGCGGGTGTAGACACACCGAAATGGGCATACGGTGCACCGACAGATCCTATCTACACTTTACGAGTTGGCGCAGAGTGCACAACCGACTCCGATTGTGAATCGAATATGTGCCGCGATGGTTACTGTACGCGACCCTGTGAGGATTTAGCGCCGTGTCCAGATTCGTTTATGTGTGAAAACGTCACCAATGAGTGTGTATCGATTTACGACTTAAGAGTTGGTGCGGCTTGCGAAAGTAACGCTGACTGTCTCTCTAATATGTGCCACAACAATTATTGTACGCGGCCCTGTAACGAGGGCGCGGTTTGTCCCGATTACTATCAGTGTCAGGAGTTGGGTGGTTACTGTATTTCAGACAGGGAAGCTGAAGAAGAGGAATCGGCAGACTCTGGTTGCCACGCAGTCGGCGGTTCTTTTTGGACAGCGATGTTGGGCTGCTTGTGGCTGGTAGGCCTTTATGGACGTCGTAAAAGTTATGCTGAGAGCTTACGATAGGCTTTGTGAAAAGGAATATAGGGAACATCATTCTCAATGATACCCGCTCCCAAGAGATGGCTTTTCTGAGCCATTTTGTCCACTGGGAGGGCGAGAACCACACCTGATATTTGAAATTGAATCATCATCGCGCAGAGGCGGTTGGTTCGTTTCTGACTTTGGTCTTCATAGCGTGCGGCATTGACGGCCGCAAAACCAATTGATTCTAGAATGTGTCGCGCCATCGGTAGAAGTGCCTGGTGGAATGTTTCCATGGACTCTACCTGGGTGAGCATATGGTGAGTATGGGCTGCCACCATATGAAACTTCTTCTCAGCAGCCAGCTTATTCACCGTATTGGCATAAACCTTTATTTGGTACTGGAGGTCTTTGAGCTCACCGGGAGGTGTTTGTCCTGCAAATTTTAAAGGACTCCCAAATTTCTTGGCATGACTCATCGGGATAAAGTCAGCGGCAATGACCCGGATTCCGAGACGATTGTATTTCTTGCCCCACATGTCGAAGAAATAGGCTGGAAGTAGAACCATCAGTTCAGATGTGACCATGAAGAGCGAGAGAACCAGTGAACGACCGCGGGTGAGTTTTGCGTACTTCATCCCACGTTTGATGTTGATAACAATCGCTTCAAGTATGTGCGTTGCCATCCCTTCATCTTCAATACGAGAGATGTGTTTTTGCATAAGTTCTCTTGTGATTAAGAGTTGTGATTCCATCGTTTGCTCCCGTTGTATATTGGCTCTTCTTCCCAGCACATGTTGAACAATGCAGGGGTTGTGCCAATATGGGCGCAATCAAAATGGTAACAATATCGGTAGGTTCCCGATAGGCGAGGCGGATAATTTTCGGATTCCGCCATAGAATGGATGATTCAGCCAAAATAATGGCTGATCACATACTGATCGGCGTTCCGCAACGTGGATTGGAAGCCACTCGGGTGGCAGCCCGAAGAACGGTTTGCTTGATATCGCTATCCGTCAGTGCGCCATTTCGCTCACCGTAGAGATCCATGAGTAGCTCGTTGGCGACGTATCGAGGTGGAGTCTGGTTGAGCGCCAGGGCAAGTAAATCCAGTGCACATTCAGCGCACGAACAATAAGCCAGCCCGCTGTCCACGTAGTGACCTACAGCTGTAAGTACTCGCTCTTCATTAACATTTCGGACTCTTAGACAATCTTCTGCGACATTTGCCATCTCAATCACGGCTTCTACCTCCCATTATTGCGCTTAAGCGCAGTTCCACCACATCATCCTATCGACGGTTTATGTTAGAACTTAAATAAGAGATTGGTCGTGATGCTGGTCTCGATTGCTCGACAGTTTGAATTAAGATAGCTTTATATTCTAGGCGATTAGGACGTTATTTATAGTCACGGGAGTGCGTAGAGGCATGTCTGAGGAACAAAATAATTCCGATGAAAACCCGGCAGTGATCAAAGATAGGCTCTTGATCCTCGATCCAGACGAGCTGAATCTCAGAGTTATCAAACAGATACTGTGTGAAGACTACGAAGTGCACATTGCGGCTTCAGTGCGTGAGGCTTTTCGTGTGGTGGATAATTACCCCATCAAAGTTATCGTTGCTGAGCAATCGCTTGCCCGGATGACCGCCATAGAGTTTTTCGAAGAGCTTGAAGAGACGGGTAATTATGCAACCCGTATTGTGATGACTGATTTTAAGGGTCATGCACTGGCCTCTAAGGCTCTAGAGCAGAAAAAGATTTTCTTTATCCTTATCAAGCCGGTCGATGTTGTAAGACTTAAGAAAAGAATTCCGGCTGCGGTTGAAGACTTTGAAAATCGTGGTGGTAAACCGCACGTAAAGCGTAACCTCGACGATCTGCTCTAGGCTTCGTTCTAAGCTTGACGCATCCCACGCCCTTCGGCACAAACACTCATGTCTTTCACAAGGAACTGTGTTCATGTTTGCAGTGATATCTCCCGCAAAAAAACTCAACTTTGATGCTCTCGACTCCAAGGTGAAGCACTCCATGCCACGGATGCTTCAAGACACCGAAGAGCTGATGGAATCGACGCGCGTTCTTAAGCCCAAGGATTTAAGCGGACTGATGAAAATCAGCGATAATCTAGCGGAACTAAATTATGCTCGTTTTCAGGCGTTCTCCACGCCGTTTACCAAGGACAATGCGAAGCAGGCTGTCTTGGCGTTTAATGGTGATACCTACACAGGACTCGATGCCGGTACGATGAATGTAACAGATCTCGATTTTGCACAAAAACACCTAGGCATACTCTCGGGGCTTTATGGGCTCTTAAAGCCTTTGGACTTGATGCAGCCTTATCGCCTCGAGATGGGAACAAGATTGGCTAATCCCAGAGGGAAAGACCTTTATGCTTTTTGGGGTGATTCGATAGCTGAAGCAATCAACAAAGCAGTGAAAGCAGATGATGAGCCAGTCCTCGTCAACTTGGCTTCTAATGAATACTTTAAATCGGTACGGGCAAAAAAGTTGGTACCCGATGTGATCACGCCGGTGTTTAAAGAAGTTAAGAATGGCGAACCGAAAATCATTAGCTTTATGGCGAAGCGGGCACGTGGAATGATGGCACGTTATATCATCGATGAACGGCTAACCGAGCCGGAGGGCATGAAGAATTTCGATATCGGTGGTTATACCTATCGCGAAGCTCTCTCTACCGACTCCAACTGGGTTTTTACGCGACCGAATTAATCTCTGCTGAAGGTAACAGGAAGAGTCTTGAGCCCTCGGATGAAGCACGATGGACTTTGAACGGCTTCTTTTTCCGTGTGATTGGCCATATCGGGAATTCTTTGCAGGACTTCTTGTAGAAATACTTTCACTTCAAGTCTGGCCAGCGAAGCTCCAATACAGAAATGTTTTCCGTAGCCAAATGAGACAGCAGGTCTTGAGAACTTTCTCTTGATGTCAAACTGGTCTGGATTTTCGAAGACCTTAGGATCTCGGTTCGCAGCCGGGTAGAGCATGATAATTTGTTGCCCTTCCTTCATTTGCTTACCGTGGTATTCGTAGTCTTTGGTCAATGTACGAGCCATTCGAACGAAAGGCGTTGACCAGCGGATCATTTCTTCTACCGCATTGTTGACGACTTCGGGGTTATCGAGATTATCGACCAAGTACTTTTGCTGCTCTGGGTGATTCATCAAAGCTTGCATACCACCGCTGATGGCGTTGCGAGTTGTTTCGCTTCCGCCAACCAAAAGTAGGTTGTGCTCAAAAAGTAGCTTTTCAGGTCCAAGGCTTTCACCGTCAAGTTCAGCGTTAAGCCATACGGTAAGCAGGTCATCCCCAGGGTTTTCCATTTTTTCCTGGAGAAACTCCATGTGGAATTCAGTGAAGTTACCAAAGTTTTCGATGACGTCACCGGTGATGTGGTCAGGTCCACATCCAGCATGTGTGTAGACGTCGGTCCACTTTAGAATCTCGTCTTGTTTCTCGAGTGGGTAATCGAGCATCTTGCCGATGAGGCGCATAGGCAATGGTCGAGCGAGATCTTGTACTAAGCAGCACTCGCCGTCTTTGATCACCTTTTCAACCAAGCCAATCATGACTTCTCGGGCGTATCCTTCAAGATCGTTGACGCGTTTAGGAGTAAAGCCTTTACTAACGAGTGCACGCTGCTTGGTGTGTGCTCTGCCATCAAGGTTGATCATCGCCTCATCTGGCCAATCCTCTGGTGAGACTTTGGGTACAACCCCTTGACCGGAACAAAAGATATCCGTGTTTCTAGAGATAAACACGACATCCTCATATCGAGCTACAGCCCAGAGCTCACTTTCTTTATCCCAATAAAGCGGCTCTTCATCGCGTAGGTAATTGTAAAACGGTTCGGGATTGAACGTGTGGACATCAAGTGACATCAGGTTGGTATCAGCAAAACTCATCGTAGCCCTCTTGTTGGTCGGCTCCCGACTGGAGCGTTACCGATAGGATGAAATAGAACTTGTCTTTATCCAACCATACATAGAGGGCAAAGCTTGGTCCGCTCTTTAGTCGTCAAACTATGTAATAGGGCATTAAGAACGAGGGGTTATTGAGCCTAGACCGATGTCTTACCGAAGCATTGCCACATCCAGCGAGCAATCACTTTGATTTCCTCAAGGCAAATTTCGTGGCCCATTGGGTAGTCGTGCCATTCCATCGGTCTTTCGGGACACCACTTTGCAATTTGGTCGTGAGACTTGCGGCCACGGCTTGGGAGGACAACATCGTCTTGCGACCCATGACACGTTAGCAATGGGGTCAGGGCGTTGGCAGCATTGGCTTCTTGCTCGAGAGTTTCGGGCAATACCATGTAAGTACTCAGGGCCATGATGCCCCCAAGCATTTCGGCGTGACGAAGCCCTACATGCATGGCGATGGCGCCACCTTGAGAAAAGCCAGCAATAATAATCTTATTGGCGGGAACGCCGCGCTCTTTTTCGCGCGCTATGAGCTTTTCAATTTCAATAGCCGTGCTTCGAATGTCTTCTTCTGATTCTCGATTGGCGGTTTCTTCGAGGGTGCGAATATCGTACCAAGACGGCATGCGCATACCGCCGTTGAGCGTCACAGGGCTGTCGGGAGCTTGAGGAAAAATAAATCGGACGTCGGCTAAATGCAGGTAAGGGACGACGGGGACAAAGTCTTGAGAGGTTGCACCTAATCCATGCATCCAGATGACGGAACCGAGTTGTGGCCCTTTCGTGGGCTCGATTTCAAAGCAAGATAGATGGTCGCTCATAGCTAATCCTTTAATTGATGCCAAACCAGAGGCAACACATGTTTTTCCTGGTAGCGTGCTCACAGCCAGATGTTCCATACCGTATTCTCTAGCTTTGCCCAAGTAGGACGTTGGAAACGATGCTTGCGGTGCTCTAAGGCCTAGATCATAATGTGGCTCTTGGAGGAAACTGTGCGCATTGCTTTTATCGATTTTATTGATTGGGACTACACCCCTCAAACACCTCGAGAGCGCCCTTTGGGGGGTACTCAATCGGGTCTTTGCTATTTGGCTGAATCGATGGCGAAGGCTGGACACCATGTGTTTTTGATAAACAATACGACCAAGGTCCAGACTGTCCGTGGCGTCCAGTGTATTCCGCTCTCTTTAGATGGTCCCAAATTGAGAGAAATATTCTCTCTTATTAAAGCAGATGCCGTTGTTGTTTTATCCGCAAGTGATGCGGCACAGCAATTGAGGCCCTGGGTACCTTTAGGAACGAGGCTCTATTTATGGACGGGGCATGCAGCGAACCAGCCTCATCACAATGGCTTGTCTGACCTTGAGAACAAGAAAGCTTGGAACGGCTTTATCTTTATGGGGCAGTGGCAGCTTGAAACAATCGCAGAGAAGTATGAGTTAGATATTGAGCGGTGTGTGAACCTCGGGATGGGGATCGCCCCGGCTTTTGAGAGAGTGTTTACCACTGAAGATAAAATCGTAGATGCTATGAGCGAGCATCCAACCTTGGTTTATACGAGTACACCGTTTCGTGGTTTGGATATTTTGGTCAAGGCCTTCCCGGCGATTCGTGAACGGGTGCCCAATGCGAAGCTCCGTGTGTTTTCGAGTATGAAGATTTATCAGATGGATGATGTGGACGATAAATACTCAAACCTTTACGAAACCTGCAGGAATACACCAGGTATAGAATATGTCGGCCCGGTGCCACAGCCGCAGTTGGCCAGAGAGCTCAAAGAAGCGACTCTGCTTGCCTATAGCAATTCGTTTGCCGAGACAGCCTGTGTGGCGATGATGGAAGCGATGGCAAGTGGCTGCATGATTGTGAGTAGTGATCTTGGAGCGCTGCCTGAAACGACCGCAGGTTACGCTAAACTCCTCAAGGAGTCTCCAGGTTCACCTGAATATGAAGCTGCGTTTATAGACAGAGTTGTTCAATCCATTGAAGATGTCACAGGTGGTGATCGAGAAAGTGTTGAAAAACATCTTCAAGAGCAGGTTGCTTATTGCCGTGAAACTTACCGCTGGGAGGCCAAGGTTGAGAAGTGGATTCAGTGGTTGGAAAAAATGGCAGCGTAATATTTTAGACCTGCGGACAGTGCACGGCCAATCTTGCTTCTTCCAAAACATTGCTGATTTTGCAGTTTAACAAAGACAACGGTCTAAGCTTCTTTGTCATACGAGACGACACCTGCTTAGCGATGCGAGTATGTTTACGAAATGCCGAAAATACGCGTTTTTTATCAGGACCGACGGTGCAGTTGAATTCTTGAACAATTCGCTCAAGCGCTGCTTGGGCAGAGACCAAACTGTTCTCTTCGGATAAGAGCTGCGGAGCTAATGAATTTTGACGCTTATCAAAGGCTAGAGAAAGTTGATTCACTTTTTCTAGGTACGGATTCAGAATTCTCTCAAGATCACTGTCTAGGAATTGCTGGGCTTTACTTGGAGCCAAGCTTGGCCGTCGTGGGTCACGGAAATCGCTGTTTTCGGTGTCACGGCTTCTTTGCTCTTTACGGCTTAATACTTCTGCACTGTGAATATGCTCACAAGGGCTTGTGCTTTCGATGATAGGGGGAAAGGGATCTGTGCTGTTCATATCCACAACTACATCGAAATGGTTGGCCCAGCAGTGGTCCTCGCAATAGCCGGTGTCGGTCATTCCTACAGTGTGGGTGGAGGCCTTGAATATCTCCGGGAATTGCTTTTCAAGAGCTGATATTTTGTTGGTTCTAGAGTTAACTTCTTGATTCTTCAATGGTGAAATCCGCCTTGGAATTTTGCTGACGGCTCCATAACTGGATGCTGGGTGGCTCAGAAATCCTTCATGCTCCTCCACGCGGGTATAGAAAATATGGTCTACATCTAGGTTTCTAGCTGCTGCTTCAAGAACGGGTTGAGGTGACGCGCTGGATAAAATGATGGTAAGCCCCGGGCAACGGTTTCGCAGCCACACCAGGTCTTCACGCTTGATGACTTGGTCGTCTTCGTGACGCTTCCAAACTCGGTCAGCCATATGGCGCAGTTTGGTGAGGGGAATACTGGAGAGTTGCTCGAGTAGCCGATGTTGTGGAACTGCCTGAATACCTTGGGTGGGTTCAAGTCCAAACCGCAGGTAAGCCAAAGGGCGGGTGGACTTTAAGCGGTTAAGCCACTTGGCCCAAACAAAATAAAACAGTCCGGGTATCGCCCAGCTCTTGGCGGCCCTGAGTAGGTACTTGAGGGAGTCGAGGGGCTTGTCCCGTAGTAAAAGCAGTCGCCCGGGAGCACGCTCACTGTTGAGCTTGTCTAGGGCTTCCTGCCCATAGGCATTCTGTGCGCAGATTTCCCAGCCAAGTAATTCACCTAGATTTCGATGAAGGTGTGTCGTGTGGTCTACATCTAAAACGAGATAATCTGTTTGAGGTGAGACGGTTCGCTCGCAGAGCTCACGAAAACTCACCGGGTCTCCATGAATCGTGAGCTTCTCAATCACTCTCATTGAGCTTTTACTTCTAACGTTTCGATTGTTTGTTTTCATCGCACTTCCTCGAAAGCTTTGGATGAAAGTACAATAGGCGTTCGCCAGGTTCTGTGTGTAACCTATGTGCAACAATCACGAGGACTTATGTCATGGTTTGGTCATCGATCGTGTACTTTGAACCTCGAACGGGGGATCAAAAGATACGGGTTCGCTCTTTTGTACCCTTCCACCTGGGCGGTCGGGGAGGTAATCTGCGCTCCATCAAACCCGAAATAAAGTGGGGGAAATCATGAACGCACTTGCCCTGTGCCGACTGACTCGATGGTTTTTAACCGTTACTATCCTCGCCCAGGCCCTACCAGCCCAGGCGAACTTACTTCAGACCCAATCTCGTGTGGATGCACAGTTACGCACTCAGCTCCAACTTGCTGACCGCGAAAACTCAGAAGTCATTCTCTCTTTCTTTGTGAAGACCGACAATGTGATGGGGACACTTCATGAAATTGAGGCGATGGGCGGAACTGTTGGAACGATTGCAGGTGATATCCTGACCGTTCGCATGCCGGCTCACGGGTTTTACGCCATGGAGGCATCCGAAGACATTGTTCGAATGGAGGCGACAAGGCCGGTGAAGCCCACCTTGGACCGTGCTCTTATCGGTTCTGGTGTGGATTTAATTCACAGTGGGGCTAAGCCATTGAACGCCTCTTATTCTGGGGCAGGTGTGATCTTGGGCGTGATAGATCGCGGCTTCGACTTGGACCACAGTGCGTTTAAGCGTCCCGATGGCTCGAATCGAGTCCTTTCTATTTGGGACCAATCTGCGACTTCGGGCAATGCTCCTGGGGGTCGATGGACCTATGGAAATGTTTGCACCATGCAGGATATCGAGGCCGGGTGTCGAATTGAGAATACGACCAGTACCCATGGTACCCATGTGGCGGGGATTGCAGGTGGGGGGCAAGTTGGAGGTCTTCCTTATAAAGGCGCTGCATATGATGCCGATTTTATTTTTGTTCAGTTGCCAGCAGTGGGCGCTGACTGGGCGACCACTTCGGAGCCTGCAAGCGACGGGCATATTTGTGATGGAGCTGCCTGGGTTTTTAGCCAAGCTTACGAGCAGAACAAACCGGCCGTGATCAATATGAGTGTGGGAAGTCATTACGGGCCTCACGACTCGACTTCTCTTGCAAGCCAGTGCCTGACCAACTTAACGCTGCGGGCGGATGGCAGCACGGTTCCCGGTAAGATTTTGGTTGCTGCGGCCGGGAATGAAGGTGCTGGAGGCGGTTTGGGATGGATCGACTACGGTAATGGTTGGGAGAGAACACAAGCCTATACTCATACCACAGGTATGGTGGGTGCTACGCCGACGTTGGTCCCTTTTAGAGTAGGCTTCGACCACTATGTTGGGACCGAAAGAGAACCCATCGAGATTTTCCAGGACCTCTCGAGTTATTGGTTCAATGGTGACCATAACCTACAGGTTCGTGTGGGTGTTGTGCACTCTGCAAGCGATGTTACTTGGACTTCCCTGTATAGTTACAATGATTTGTTAACGGAGGGGGAGGTTCAGCTCTTATCGAGCGCCTCGGGCGTCTATGGGCATGTGAATGTGATTGCAGATCAAAATGCCGCAGGTGCTCGGTGTTTTCGGGTTTACATCTCTGATTGGGACAGCGATGGAGCTGAGGGTGGTGTTGCGTTTGTAGTGGAACTTACCAATCCCTCGGGCGAATCAGTACGTGTTGACGGGTTTATCGAGGTTTCCAATGATGTTCGCGCGGGCGGGTTTCTAGACCTTGATGTTCCAACGGGCAACCATCTGACGGTCGATAACCAGATGAGTATTGGCTTTCCTGGAAATAATCCAAATGTTCTCGCAGTCGGTTCTTATGTGACGCGTAGCTCATTGGGAGAGGGTGCTGAGAGCCCGGATGTCGAAGGTGATAGAGCAGGGAGTTCAAGCCGCGGACCGACACGAGATGAAGCCATGACTGGATTTAAGCCAGACATTATGGCGCCGGGTCAGTTTATTGTTGCTCCTCTAAGTTCCGATTATCTCCCGCACCTGATGGAGCAATATCTCGAAAATGTGATGGTCTTTGAGGGCGCCTATGGAGAGCGCGATAGCTACATTGCTTTCCAAGGAACGAGCATGGCTTCACCGGTCGTTGCAGGAACGGTCGCTTTAATGCTGGAGCATGACCCTGAGTTAAGCCTGGAGCGTCTCCGGGAGATTCTCTACGCAACTTCAACCAGTGACCGTTTTACCGGTGAGGTTCCAAACTATGACTTTGGTTATGGGAAGCTGAATGCACACTTGGCAATGCAGGAACTGACCGGCACCGCTTTAGCCGAGGGCTGCAGTGCGGCACCGGTGTTACCGTGGTTTATTTTACCGCTTCTCTTGGTGATGCGGCGTCGACGTCTCACTTAGGCGAGAGCTGTAGAATCTGTTCTGCTTCTGCATCGACTACGTAAAGCATCCCGGCGTTGTCAAAGGCCATGCCCATGATTGAATCCGGTGGCAGGTCTAAGTCAATCCAGTCAAGAAGCTGACCTTCGCGGTTGAAGGCAAAGATACGGCTGGTCTCATTATCGGATACGAAAAACATATTGTCATGAATTTCTAGGCCAGAAGGCTTACTCATTCCATCTACATTGACACCGCTGATAAGCGTAGAAAGATTGGCGTTGTTCACCATCTTTTGAACCGTGCCATCATAGTTGGGTTGGATGTTTGAGCCGATTGAGCCCGACTGAGTATTCAGTGCCACAATACGATTGTTGGCTGTATCCGCGGCATAGAGAGTTCCATTTTCGTAAACGAGGTGACTTGGAACACCTTCTTCATATCCCAGTTGACCGTCAGCATAGCGATACACTTCACCATCGGTATGATCTGTTCCGCCAGGGCCGTGGTCTTGGTTGAAATTATATCGAGTTAAGGAGCCGTGATAGCCGTCGTAAATCCAGTAAACATTCGCGGTTTCCCAAGCAACGCCAACGCTGTTCGGACTGTTATGCAACATGTCGAGGTGACTGGAGTGTCCGGAGTTGAAGAGATTTAACTGTGAACTCCACATGGTGGGTCCCATGAAGTCGTAAGGTGTGTCCGGCTGGGTGAAGCCGTCTTCTTCCTGAGCTGATGTAAAGTTTCCGTTCGCACCAAATGCGATGGCAGCAGGGCGAGCGAAAAAGTGGAGGTTGGTCGAGTAGTCCATATCGTTTGGACTGTTGGCAAGTCGCTTGTGATAGCGCGGAAATACTGCCGAAGAGGAGTTCTGGCCTCCGGGCATGTAGCACCGTGTTGGGTCACTTGGGTCTGGCTCGTGTCCTTGCGAGCAATTGTTGTAAACTTGCTGGCTCCCATTTTCACAATCAGGATCTTCAACGCCGCAACCTTGGTCACAGCCGTCATAGGTTCCGTAATAAGCTTGGCTGCACATCCAAACCGCAGTGCTATTTGATTTAAAAAGAATGCTCCCTGAGGAATCGCCCCAGTTCATAACCCAGAGTTCTTCAGGGCGTTGAGGATGAAAAGCAATGTCACGGGGAACGTTGAGGCCTTGAGCTGTACCGGCCACGACTGTCAGTGTGACGCCCGCGGTGGTGTGGTTGCCATTGCCGAGTACAGCGACGCCATCGCCAGGAGTGGTTGAACCGTTATCGTTTCCACCGTTTCCATTGTCTGTCCCTGAGTCGTTGCCGTTGTCGTTGTTTGTGTCACCCGTGTCGGTGTTGCCGTTATCACCCGAACCGGTACCGGGGACTGTTGGATCTTGTCCAACCGTTAAAGAGAAGCTGTGCCCATTCATGCACCATGTCTCTCCACCCGCAACAGGCGTGGAAACATAAGTATCAGGGTCGATGGTGACTTCTTTAAAAACAACGGAGTTTAGCTCGCCAGCGAATGTTTCACCATTTTGTCCAAACTCTGTGATGGTAACGCTTCCCACATCTGCGTAGAAATACTTTTCACATGTCCCGCCTTCAGTGCAGCCGGTGAGTGCAAGAAGACACAGTCCGCAATCTGCGTAGTTGCTGCCTTCAACTGAATAGGTGCCTGGCTCAGTGGGTCCGTTAAAGTTGCCCTGGAACGAACTGAGCATCAGCAGATCTCGAGGCGAACCCAGTGAGTTTTGTGCTTCGTATTGGAATGCATTGGTTGCGTAACTTGCCTGATGACTTGCTGTGGAAAACCCGGTTCGGTCACAATCACTGTTGTTATTGCTGTCAGTGTTGTCGTTCCCCGTATCGGTGCTGCCTGAGTCACCTGGGTCTGTATCGGGCTCGCAATTGGTTCCGGTATTGCCGTCGTCGGTGTCTGTTCCAGGGGTACCGTCATCGGTATTTGTTCCGGTATTGTCCGCTCCACTATCACTGCCCGGAGTCGTATTATCACCGGGCTGACAATTGGAAGCGTCGGAGTTCGTTGAGTCTGTGGTATCAGAGCTGCCTGGATTTTTCGGAGCAGCTGTCTCCGCGTCGCTGCAGCCAACCGTGAGGACGACTGATAGCGAAAGTACGGCAAAAGAGCGTATGTAGACGCTTAGAATATCGCTGGATTGCATGTCTTGAATCTCCCGAATAACATCTCATTCAAACCAGGGCATGGTCTGACTTCAAGCAGGACATACTTGCTTGTCTAAAACCTGGCAACCCAATTATCTTACGGCTGCATATCGGTCGCTATTGCACTGTTTTAGAAGGGGATTCGCATGCTGGTGGGGGTCACGGGAGCCACAGGGTTTATTGGCATGGTACACGTTGCGCGGTGCGTTAGGCGTGAAGAAGCGGTGCGGGTATTGGTGAGAGAAAGCCATCCGTGGTCGCAGACGGCTCCGGACGGAGTCGAGGTGGTGGTCGGGGATTTAGCCAATCAAGACGCCATGAACCACTTTGCCAAGGGGCTAGATGCATGTTTCCACTATGCCGCGCGGGCCTCGTTTAAAGGCGAGTGGGAACAATTTGAGCAAGTTAATGTTGAGGGAACTCGCAAGTTGGTAGCTGCTTGCCAGAAGGTTCCGCGATTTATTTTTTGCTCCACGCAGGCGGTTATTCTCAAGGACGAGAATGTTGTTGATGGTGACGAAAGCCTAGCCTACCCAAGTAACTTCATTGATCACTACGCACGCTCTAAAGCTCAAGCCGAACAAGTGGTCTTGGCTGAGCACTCCGGGGCAACTGTTTTAAGACCGCCATGGGTCTGGGGGGCAGGAGATACCAACAACCTGCCCACGCTTCTTCGCCCATCGATGAATCAACGCATTGCTTATTTCGCGGGTGGCAAAAATCTGCTCGAAACAGTTCACGCTCTAAATTTTGTAGTCGGTGCGCAAGCAGCTGTGGAACATGAAGCAACCATGGGTCGAATCTATTTCGTCACAGACGATGAGCCGGTTGCTTCGGGGAATTTCAGCAATGAAATTCTAGTCGCATGTGGCCTGGAGGCAAATAAGCGTTCCTTGCCCGCTGCGCTCGGTAGAGCACTTGCATGGTCCGGCAAGCGAAACAGCAAGGGTAGCCCCATTTTAACTCGCTCAAGTTTCTTATACATGGTCAGAGACCAGGTTTTGAGTGATGCCCGTTTTCGCGATGATACCGCTTATTGCGCTCCCGTTAGCCGGGTGGAGGGACTGGAGGACTTAAGGCTCTGGTGTGAGTATGTCGGTGGGCCCGGTGAAGTAGCCGTAGGACGAAGACGTGGAGATTCGCGTAGCTTGGTTGAAAAAACGTGGGACTATCTGCTTAACCGTTCTGAGCTGATTTGATGCCGATTTGCCTTACTAGGCAGGTTGGGTTTAATGGCCAGTAAGATGACAAAGGAACGACTCATAAAGATTTTCGCAGGAGCGCTTTTAGCTTGTGGGCTTTTGATATGGCAACACGCGAGTATCTTGGAGGCCTACGCGCTGTTTTTTCGCAAAGATAATGCGACACCAGGAGCGGATGCCATTGTTGTTTTGAGTTCGCCGAGGCTAGAGCGTCTAGTTCGAGCGTTTGAATTGGGTGCAAATAACTTCGCGCCTCGTATCCTTGTTACGACAACCCCAAAAAGACTGACTAAAATATTCGGGCTTAAATATCCTACGAAAATGGAGTGGGTTGAGGCTGTGGCTGCATCCTTAGAGTCAAGTGTGCCGGTTGCTCTGCTGCCTTCTCTTGGTGACGGAGCAAGGTCGACTTTTGATGAAGCCTACGATGCTCGACAGTGGGCTCTGGACAATAATTATAAACGTATCATTATCGTGACCAACGCTTATCACTCTCGGCGGGCTCTTTATGCATTTGAAAAGGTTTTCAGTGACAGTAGCGTGGGGGTTGAAGTCGGTGCGGCGGCCAATTCGTCTTTTTCTGAGAAGAATTGGTGGCTGATTGATTCGGGGCTAGCGGCATACTTAACCGAACCCCTGAAGTTTGTGGCTTATGTCTTATTCGACCATAGCCCCGACTTTATTGAGAACCGCTAGTCAGTTTTAGGCTGCGTTGAACAAGGCAGGCTTTGCTTGAATGTGTGCGGGTTGCTGCTGGGTTGAGCAGTGAATGGCGCCTTGACCTAAAATATAATGGCTACAGTCTATCGGTATAATTTCTCTTTTTGGGAAACATTTCGACAGGATATTTAGTGCTTGCAAGTCGTTGTGATCTGAAAATGTCGGAACGAGAACACAGCTGTTACCAATATAAAAATTGCCGTAGCTTGCTGGGTAATTCCATCGTCCTTCTTTACCCTCAAAGACCGAATTGTACCAAACAGGCTTTGGCAAGGGCAGGCGCACGATATTAAACGGTTGGCCTTTTGCATCGCGAGCGTTTTGAAGCTGTTTGTAATTGAGTTCTAACTGTTCGTAGAGAGGGTCGCTTGAGTCGTTACCGACAACTGTGACAATCGTGTCTCTTGCAACAAATCGAGAAAGATTATCGATATGTCCTTCGGTATCATCCCCTGTGAAGTCAACGCCGTCGAGCCATATTACATGCTGAGTTCCCAGGTATCTTTCGAAAGCTTCTTCGAAACTCTCCAGAGTCTGCAAGTCGGCGGTTTCTGCGGATTTTGGTTGGCGATGGAGTAGACAGTTTCGAGTTGTTAGGAGCGTGCCTTCACCATTGTGATCGAAGGCCCCACCTTCCAAAACAAGTTGGGCTTCAAATCGGTGAATATCCAATGCCTGGGCAATGCGTTGTGGCACCTGGTTATCGAGCCCATCGTGAGCTCCATAGTAGCTTGCTCCTTTGCCTCCCCAACCGTCAAAGCGCCAATCTACGAGAGCAAGAGTTCCAAGCCCATCGTTGGCGTTGTCGTCGCGAACTAGAAAAGTTGGACCATAATCTCGAATCCAGACGTCGTTGGTAGGGAATGGATGAAACCGTACCCGGTCCATGTTCGTATCCCAAAAATGCAAGATTTTACTGACACGTTCGGCATCGGAGGGTTGCTGAACTAAAATCTCAATTCGCTCAGAGCACTCCGCCGGTGCCTGAGCAAGTTGAGCGATAGAGCGGGCGATGGTTGTTTCAGCTTCTCTTAAATGACCGGGCCAGGTCTCACTGCAATGAGGCCAGGAAAACC
>JABJBS010000234.1 GCA_018668695.1 Deltaproteobacteria bacterium | reverse complement strand
TCCGGACTCTTGCCTCACCGCAGTTACTGCTTTGCAGTTGAGGCTGTCGACAATGCAGGAAACGCAAGCAGCATTGCAGGTAAACAGGCGGAGCGAGAGTTCTTCTTTGTCAATGCGGTGGCAGTGGATGACATGAATCCTTCTTCACCAGTATTGGATGGTGGGCAGACTTACATTACTTACGGAGGCGCTGCGACTATCACGGATGTCTTGGTCTTAGACTTTGATGGAGATAATAACTCCGACTTTATCTTACAAAGCCTTGGTGGCCTTGAGGTTTACCTGTCAACTTTACGTGATTCTGGCGGCTCATACCCAATCTCGATTGCGGCTGCAGCTAATGGCAGTGGCTTCTTTGCCTATGGGGCAGGTGTTGGTGATTTTGATAATGATGGTTTTGACGACTTTGCGGTCGGCGATTCTTTCGCATCGGACGGAGCGAGTGGCGGGGCTGTTTATGTCTATTATGGTCGCGATGATAGTGCTTCAGGATCTCCTTGGTGGGGCGTGGGTGCTGCTGACGCCGATCATCCAAGTGTAACTGCAGACGTTATTATCCTGGGCGCCGCTGCAAGTTGGACAGGTCTAAACATCAGTTTCGTGGATGTTAACGATACTGCTGGTGATGAGTTGGTATTCACAAGCCCATTTACAGCAAACCGAGCAGTCTTTGGAATCAGCGGTGGAGACCGTTCAATTTTCACTCAAACCAAGCTTGAACTGGTGAGTGCCGGAGCGGGTGCCGGGGAGATCGCACCTAGCTTTACGATAACGGGTTATGCTGGTGATGCCAGTGGAATGCTTACCTTTGGCGAAAACATATCGGCGGCTGACTTAGACGGTGATGGGGTTAACGAACTCGTATTTGCTGATAGTACTATCCAGCACGCGCCAGGAGATTTTCCAAATGCTTTTGGTGAGGTGTACGTGTTTAATGCTTCAGGATTGACGGATAGCCAGAGTTTGGTGTCCCCAACATCATTGGTAACAACCATTCGTCGTCCCATTAATGGAGGTTTCGGCTCGCGAATTGCGGTGCTGACTCAGCCACGAGCGGGAGATTCAGCTGACTGGTTGGCTATTAACACAAGTTCAAATACTTCGGTTGCCTTGTTTAAAGGAACAAGCACCCCGACACTGGACCCTGCTGTTACAGCCGGTTTAATACCTCTAGCCTATGACGTTTCGGGCCTCGCTGAAATGACCTACGATGTCTTAGACAGTAACCAATGGGATGGCAGTAGTGGCGGTAGCTACTTTGGGACAGAGCTAGCATTTGTTAACCTAGGTTCTCACTTTTTGGTGGCAGCGCCAGGTTTGGAAGGCTCCAGTCCTCTGTTCTTTTATAGCTATGATTCAGGAACTGATACTATGGTTAAGAAAGCGGTTATTCCGGGTACTGCTGCAGGCTACGCGCTGAAGATAAAAGCCTCCACAACTGACGGAATAGGTAACTTGCTTATACTAAATAAATCTGATTATAACTCCACCGCTATTAAGTAAGTAATTAATTCGGGCGATACGAAAGGCAGTAGAAATGAATTCTCAAAATAAGGGAAAAGAGCCTAGGCAAAAGCGGCAATACAGTGCGCCTTGTATCTCTCACGAGGATACATTTGCACGAACGAGCCTTGGAGCTTGCAGTAATAGCGCTTCCAACGCAGCATGTAACTCCGGTTTCCCGGGTACTTGTGCTAACTCAGCCCCATATGCGTCAGGTACTTGTCCGTAAGCCTGTTTCCCCATGCACTTGCGCGACTATCTGCCTGATACGGATCGGGCCAACGACCTATTGGGACGTCCTTTAAATCATAGGGCACGTTGGTTTACGGTTCGGCAATGATCTATGAAATAGGAACCAGGACTATTCGGTCCTGCGAGTTTTTATACACTTCAATCCACCTAAACGTGAAAAAGCGACTCAACCTTCTTAGCAACCCGCGGGCCATCTAGGCTGAATAACAAATCTTGGCCCTGCGCCAAGACTGATGCCAAAACCAAGATATCAAATGTTTGCTCACACTCTCGGTAAGCTTCTGCTGGGAGGACTTGGTTGTGAACGAGTATTTTCATAATACTTGAGGCATCGATAGGGCGACTTTTGATTGCCGGGGATTGTATTAAGTTGAGAACTAGAGCGAGTTGGCCTGAACGGTGCTTTCTATTTTTATCCCAAGTTTCAGAAAACGGTGTGGAGAATACCTCAATGGAACCCGTTTTTTCTCGAAGCACAATAAATTCGTCATTAAGCTGAAGAGGCTCTTCGAACATCGAGAAGAAAGTGCTTTTACCGGTGTCACTGTCACCAGGTGCAATCACGACTTTATCGCCAATTCGTACGGCTGCTCCATGAATCGTTGCGGCAGATTCTCTGGCCAAGAGTGTGATAAATATAACTCCAATACTGCGCCGTAAACCAAAAGCCAGTGGTGTATCTTCTTCAGGGAATGGGCCTTCTCCAGACCAAACTCGCTTGGCTTTAGTGAAATTGATTCTCCCTATCTGAGAATCAAAATTATATTCGATAAAGAAATAGGGAGCTTGGTCCACCTCGAAGCCATTATTTAAGTAACGAATTTGAGGGATGAAGCTCGACTCTCCAAACTTTGGTTCCAATTTTTCTACTTCAACGATCTCGACTTCAGTGACCGGGGAACGATCTCTAATAAAGTTCCGATATCGAATATTCATGGTCTCCCGGAGCTCGGGTGCTGTTGTAAAGCAAACACCTAATTCCGCGATTTCAATACAGAATTTATTGTTCATGGTTTACCTTGGCTCCTTTGCCCAAATAAGGTATGTCTGGCTTAAACCATACACATGGCGGCAATCATGCCCGATCTCACATTTATTCCTCAAAATCCAGCAAACAATTCGGCCTATAATCTGCTTAGAAGTAAGCTGGTAGGAAGAGTGCACCCGCTTGATATTACAATCGAAGTCACTCAAAAATGTAATCTAAAATGTACCCATTGTTATAATTTTGACAGAGAGCAACGGTCTCCTCCGAACGTCGCATCAGAACTTAGCTCTGAAAAGATATTAGATGTGATTGATCAGGTGGTTGCAGCAGGATGCTGGAATATCACTTTTACGGGCGGTGAAGTTCTCGTTCACCCAGATCTCTACCGATTTATTGAAAGAGCGCGTGACCACAGCTGCCGAGTGGCGATTAAAACGAATGGTGTTTTACTCAATGACAAGAGAGCGAGGCGCTTAGCGGAATTGGGTGTTCATAACGTATGGATCAGCTTTTACGGGACCGATGCCAAGACGCATGACGACCTCACGGCAGTTCCGTCTTCTTTTGAAAAAAGCATGGCCGCTATTGAATCTGTTTTGAAGCACGGAATGACCTTGAGTATCGCTTCAGTATTAACCAACGATAATGTGGACCAGGTTGCTGGCTTACACGCTATGGCAAAAAAGTACAATGCTGGCTTCGTAATCACTCCCGAAGTGACAGCTAGGTACGATGGAACTGATAGCTCCCGTAAACACTTACCTGTTATCGATAATATGCGTCGAGCGTTTACGGATAATCCTGAGGTTTTCGGAGCTGTTCCAGATTTTAACCCCGATCGGTTTATGCAGTGCTCCTGCGCCGAAACAGGATGCGCTATTGCCAGTAACGGTGATGTCTATCCTTGTATTAACGCGCCATTGAAAGCGGGGAGTATTCTTGAATCGAGTTTTCAAGATATCTGGACCAACTCACCGCTCTTTCAAAAAATTCGCTCCCTGAAGCCTCAAGATTTTAAAGATTGCCAGGGATGTGACGATAAACCTTGGTGCTCTCGAAGTTCCGGCACAGTGTTTACGAATACCGGAGATTACTTAGGCGCGGATCCAGTGACTTGCACACAGGCAGGGATTCGCCGCGAAGTTTGGGAAGCAAAAAACGGAAGCGTAGACGTTCAAGAGAAGTCTCGAGAGTTCCTAATGAACAATTCATCCGCGTCCTAGCCCGCTGTCGGAGTGCATCTAAGACGTGAGTTATTCCGATATCACTTGAACATCTACTAACGCTCTTGCCTTGATGTACCTTTTAATACTTGAAGGTAGTATCAGGCCCAGCGCTTTCCTAACCTCTGTTGGGCATTGACGAAGCAGTTGTTGAAAGAGCCTAATTTGGTATGCTCTTCGGTCCCTATGGTGGCTTATTACTCGCCCAATGATTTGCGACTCTTCAATCTCTTCACCGTTGGTCGCGTAAAGAGCGTCCCCTCTCAAGTGGAAGACACCATCGTTTATTTCTATAACTCGATGGGTCACCCAATGTGACTCTAGTAAAAACAGCGCAACGTCCCCAACTCCCGGCCGCTGTCCGTCCACGATCAATAGGTCGCCAATATCAAATGTGGGGCGCATGCTTCCGGAAGAAACGCGGCAGCGAACTTGTTGACCTTTTTGGAGGGCCTGCAGCTGTAAAGAGTCTGTAATGTCTTTGGGTGCAATAAACTGAGCCATTACGATTTAAAATTTGAGATTTGATTACACGCTTGGTCAATCAGATGGTCTTCAATTGCAAAGCAGAACCTAAGCAACTTTTGTCCTTCATCACCTTGATAAAACGCAGTGCCTGGAACTGATGCAATCTTGCAGGTTTCTAAGAGATGTAAGGCTGCTTCTTTGGATGTTTTAAAACCAAAATCAGAAATGTCAGCGAGGACATAATATGCGCCTTTTGGTATAATGGGTCTCATACCAGCCTCTGTTAAAGCGCCGCAAAATGTATCCCGTTTTTTCTGGTACTTGGTCTGTAAATTGTCAAAGAAACTCTTGTCCATATCGAACCCAGCCGCTGCACCAAGTTGGAGTGGGGTGGGTGCACAGATGTAATAGATATCACTTACTAATGTTAGGGCCTGTGCCAGTTCGGGTCGAGCAGTTGCGTAGCCTAAGCGCCAGCCAGTCACGCTGAAGGTTTTAGATACGCCCATGATGGTGACCGAGCGTTCTCGAATATTTCCAACTGATGCAGGTGAGATATGTTCTTGCCCGTCGTAACGAATGTACTCGTATATCTCGTCCGAGATAACGAGCAAGTCAAACTCTTCGGCAAGCTTATCAATCAATTCAAGTTCTGAACGACTGTACATTTTTCCACTTGGATTGGCAGGTGTACATACTACAATAGCTCTTGTATTCGGCTTGATGGCCGCACGAATCGCGGCTTCCTCCAATGAAAAATCGGGGGCTTTTAATGTTACAAATTGGGGCTCGATCCCAGCGATAGCGGCGCAGTTTAAATGGTAGCCATAGTAGGGCTCAAACAAAATCATTCCGTCGCCCGGATTCAGAAGTCCAAGCATGGTCGAGCAAAATGCGCCAGTGGAACCCACTGTGACAACCACTTCGGAGTTTGGATCGGCGATGATGTCGTTGTCTCGCGCCAGTTTTTCGGCAATTTTTTCTCGAAGTGCTACCGTACCCTCCGCATAGGAGTAACGGCTTTCGCGGTTGTTGATGGCAGCTATCGCGGCCTCTTTGACTGGATTCGGAGTTGGCATGTCGCAGACTCCCTGACCCATATTAATACCGCCGACTCTTACACATTCCTTCGTCATGGTTCGGATATCCGAGATGCCCAAAGAGCCGAGTCTGCTTGAACGAAAACCTGTCATGATGATTAATCTCCTTGGCAGCGCCATAGCTATGCTTGAATGAAATCACAAGCTCCAGTGGTTGTGTAGTCTTATGGCAGCGCTTGACCATTAAGAAACTTATCGAACCAGTCTTTACTAAAATGCTGGATGGAGGCCAGGGTGGGCATTCGACCTTCTAGGTGTGCACGGAGGATACCATTATGAACTAGCAAAATCGCTGGGATTTTTTGGTCTAAGGCTTCATAGGTTTCTTGTGAGATGGAATAGATTGGAAAGGGAGGCTGCAGCGTGTCTTGAAAGATTTTGAGTTCATCGCCGGAGCTTGGCGTTAAACCGACCAATTTGAGTCTGGGCTCGTTTTGGAAGGTTTGGATTTGAGGCATTGCATCCCAGCATTTAGAGCAGCCCGCGTGAAATACAATAAGAGCAACCGAGCCTTGAGAAAGCTCAGGTATATCTACCCCTAATTGCGGCAGGGGTTGGCCATAGATGAGTGTAGGCGTTTGAAAGTGCGGTTTCTCCCTGCTTGTTCCGGTAGCGAGTGCCACGAGGACACAAGCTGAGCCGATGAGCCAGCCTTTCCAAGGGTTGAATTGAGGTTGGAATGGCTCAAACCGCAGAGCGCAATACGCAGCGAGCATGCATCCAATATTTCTGAATATTGCTAAGGGCGGTGAGAGATCGGAAAAACTTCCCAAGCAGCCACATGACTCAAGGTTCCCGCCGAGTAAGCCATAGCCGATTAACAAACAAAAGCCGGCTAACATAACGATGCTCGCCCAAAGTGCTTCGCGAACCCTGAATCCGAGGAGAAGCGTTAAGCCAAGGAGGGTCTCGATGGATGGTAGGAGAAACGCAGCATAAGCAAAGAGTCGCGGAAGTTGGTATTGCTCTCCGAGCAGCTCGACGAATCCTCCGAAATCGGATGCCTTGGATGCAGCAGCGATCAGCCAGAAAAAACCGAGTAAAAGCCTGAAGCCGATTGAAAGATATTCTAAACGCAACGGGAGAAGCCTTCATTTTAAGTCAGCGATGATGCCGTGATAACTCTTAAATTCTATTTTGCCATGTCTTTATTCGGGTTCTGTGTTTTGTCGATTTTTGAGAAAAAATCCAGACACGGAGGCGCGTGGGATGCTACCGGCAGCATTGGAGACAGGATTGACTCGGTGGTAGGCGCCTTCTTTAATGAATACCAACCGATTTGGTTTGGTTGCAATATAAAGGCCCAGGCCCGAATCCATCAGTATAGGGTTTTCAAATCGATTATCTAGGTATGGCTCTATTGTTTTTCTTTCTAAAGATTTAATTTCGTTATCTTCGACTTCAAAAACGACAACACTGGGTAACTGTTCAACCAAAGCCGACGTGTCCGCATTTGAGATAAGAAGTTCACCACCATTAACTGCGTTCCATTCTGGGTTGCAATAGAAGCTAAATGCACCGCAGTAGAGGCCTGTATCAATATGCCACGAGAGCCCCGAGCCAATCGGATAAAGGTGTGGTGAAGCTATCATTCGGGTCCAGTCAGTACCTTTTGTACCAATAAGTTCGGGATGAGCATCAGCTCCTTCAATTGTTTTTTCGAGTAGCTTATCGATGATGGTTTGAGTGGGGTAGTGGAGTGCTTCTAATTTGTCTACCGGTTCAGAATATTCAGGATCTTCGACCACTGAACAGCTTATTAAGGGGCCCTTCATCACTTCACCATCATGAAGTCGCCAGACTTTCTGCCAGCCTTGATTGTGAACGGATTGGTATTCTGCCATTTGCATATACTTCCAAAGTTCTTGGAGTTCAGCAGGCTCCAAGACATTGTCGTATACCGCGCATTGCTCAGTTTTTAGAACGCAATCCATCTACACTTCCTTGGTTGGAGCTAAACGAACTATCTTACTAGGTGAAACAGAGCAACTGTATGCGCTAGTCGCTTGCCACAGTTGGGAATAGAAGCAGGAGGTTAGAAAAAAAGAGGAACTCCAGGTGATCGATTCACCTCAGCCCCTCTTAGTTCTAACGTTTTATCAATCCACACAGAACTGAGCCGTATAAACCCCAGTACCGGCAGAATCCGTGAGCTGCATCATCTGGCAAGATTTGCCAGTGAGTCCGCCGATACAGTCTGTATCCAGCGCACACATCGTGGTGCAGGTGCTGTTTACGCACCAGTCGCTGTTGCAGTCACTGTTGGCGCTGCAGCTCACACCATCGGCAAGCATGCCCGCACCAAGCTTAGGCTGGCATACTGGAACCCAGCCTGTTTGAGCTGTGGCATTGGTTGGCCAGCCGTCGCATACTTTTCCGGCAGAGCAATCCGCGTTGGAGCGGCAGTGGTTGAGGCATGTGCCGTTGCACGTGTTGCCGGTACCGCAGTCTGTGGCGCTGTTGCACATCTTGGTGCTGTCATTGCTACAGGTACCGCCGCAAAGGCCAGTATCGCATTCATAACCGGCGGTGCAGCTTTCGCCAGCACCAGCATAGGTCACGGTATCACTGCCGATGCAGTAGTGAACATCTAACATCTCGTAGACAGACGTATCGGCCGTAGTGGGTACCCAAGCTCCGTAGCAGGTTTCGCCGCTGTTACAGTCTCGGCCCGCGCGGCAGGAGCGCATACATTCGGTTTCACTCATACAGTAAAGCGTCTGGCAGCCCGAGTTGGCAGCTGAGCAGCTATCACCGGGTTGTAGGTCGAAGGGCTGTCCTGGAAAGACTGAACCGTCTTCAAGAGTGGCTGGCATCACGGCAGAAGGAATGCAGATCGACACGCCGTCGAGTCCGCCTTGGTCAAAGTTGTAGCAAGCAAAGTTGGCTGGGCAATCGGCCGTTCCGCCTTTGCCAGAACCAATGCAGCTTCGTGTGCAGAAGTTTTCGTTGTTGATGCCCAAGCAGGAAAGTCCTGTCTGACAATCATTCTCACTCACGCAGCTTGCGCCAAGTGGGCCGTTGCCTGGAGTCGATGAAGACTCACATACCCCGTCGTTGCAGACGAGGCCTTCGCATTGGCTGCTGTCGGTGCAGGCGCCGCAGCTTCCGGCTAAGCAAACCTGACCTGGCGAGCAGTCGATGTTGGCCGTGCACTCAGGCGTGGTAGGCGTTTCGCATACGCCGCTGTTGCAGATTTCTCCGGTACGGCACTCTGAATCGTACATACAAGCGCTGCAGCGCCCCGACCAGCAGCCAAGTCCGGCTGGGCATTGGTCAGCAGTCGTACATTCAGATGCAAGGCAGCTTCCTGCTTCGCAGATCATATCGGTGGTCACGCTGTCCCAGCACTCAAAGTCGTAGGCGCAGTTTGAGCAACTGCCGCTGATACAGGCCAGCCCATTGCATTCGGAAGTAAATTGGCAGCCGCCGCTTCCAGTATTGTCGTTGACGCAAACGCCAGCATTGCAAACCCGTCCGTCGCCGCATTGAGCATCGGCCGAGCATGGAACGCATTCGCCCGCGCCCAAGTCGCAGATGTAACCGATCGGATCACAATCTGCTTGAGTGGTACATGCCGGTGCGCCGGAGTTGCCGCTTTCGACGCAGCTGTTGAGTTGGCAAGTGCTACCGCTCGGGCAGTGGCTATCGACCGTGCATTCCACACAGGCGCCAGAGCTTAGTTCGCAAACGAGGTCGCCATCACAATCAGCATCGCCGGTGCAAAGTGAACCGTCGCCGCACGTATTATCAGCCATGCATTCAAGCCCTACGTCGCAGTGTTCATCGACGAGGCAATCCACGCAGGTGCCGCTTGAGAGGTCGCAAAAGAGCCCGATAGAGCAGTCGTTATTGCTGCTGCAGCTTTCTGGGCCAGGTTGATTCGAGGAGGAAGTGTCTTCTTGGCAAATACCGGCATTGCAAATTTCGCCGAGTTCGCAGTCTGCATCCATGATGCAATAGCCTGAAGCGGGTGTTTCGGTGGGTTCGCTGCAATCACCTGAGGGGCAACCGGTATTCATATTACGGGCGCCGCAAGCAGTGATGAAAGTGATGAACAGCAATGTGAGGCTTAGTGAAATAATATTTTTTAAGGGCATCTTGTCTTGGTTTCTCCTGACACATGGGCCGTGTAGAAAGATTGTTTAAGATGTATGTTGGGGTGGTTAAACAACATATATTAACCGCCCGAGTAGGAGCATATCGGCCTATTTTCAGGCCTGTCAAACACATTATCGACTCTTTGAATGTTGATTATTCAAACTTTAGATCGGCCTCTAGCCGACGAATCAGCGGTGGATAACCCTTTCAGCCGAACGATTTGTAAGGGTTATGCCTACTTTGTCTTACATGTGGGTTTGGAGGTTATCCAAAGATTTCGGGTGAAAACCTAAGTCTTGATGCCAAGAAAGCCGCTTTGATCCCCTACGGCTCATCGCCGCTTCTTCTATTCTCGAGGTTTTAAGCCAGCCGTTCCATGACCGCGATGATGTTCTTAGTTTTAAAACAGATGAACTTAGGTTGCTGACTATGGCTTCCATGGCGCGATTACGGTATATCGGCGGCGTTGAATCTACGTTTTGGGAGTGTCTGCTATGCAAATTTCGATGTTTTCCGGTGAACCGACAGAAGTTAAAGCCGATTTGGTTGTTTATGGTGTTTATGAAGGTCGAAAGACTGGCAACGATGCTTACGATACGCGAGCCAAAGAGCTGGGTAAGTCATTCACAGCTATTCTAAAGAAGCGCGACTTCACGGGTAAGCGTGGGCAAAATTATTCACTCGAAACTTTGGAAGCTGGCAGCATCATGGTTGTTGGTTTGGGAGATCCTGAAACCGTAAGCAGTGCCGATTGGATTGCGGCGGCGGGAACCGCAGCTCGCACGGGCGATAAGCACGGTGCCAAGAGTGTTGTTCTGCTTTTACCAAACACCGAAGCGCCTCTAGACGGTATTATCGAATTGGTTGCACGTGGTGCGGTCATGGGAACTTACCGGTTCAACGCATACAAAACGAAGGATAACGCGTGCAGCGTTCGCAAAGTTCAAATCGGGCTGGGCAGCGCCAAGCTAGACAATGCAGATCGCAAAGTACTGAATACGTCAGTTGAGCGTGGTGTCATCATTGGCGAAGGTGTTTGCACCGGCCGTGATCTTGTTAATGAGCCACCCAATGAACTTTATCCTGAATCTTTTGCCGACCGTGCAAAAGCGATGTCCAATGAGATTGGTTTGAAGATCAAAATTATGGGCCCAACTCAGCTTACGAAGATGGGTGCCAATTTGATTATGGCCGTTGGTAAGGGCAGCGAGCAAAAGCCTCGCTTGGTTCATATGACTTATACGCCAGAGAAGGCGGCGGATCGTAAGAAGAAGCCAATAGTATTTGTTGGCAAAGGCATTACTTTTGATTCGGGTGGACTTTGCATCAAGCCGGCCAGTGGTATGCAAGGCATGAAGATGGATATGGGCGGCGCAGCTGCGGTCATGGGTGCTATGCACGCCATTGGCCGATTGAAGCCAAACGTACCCGTGCACGGTATTTTGTCTTGTGCGGAAAACATGCCTGCGGCCAATGCTTACCGCCTCGATGACGTTGTAACGAGCATGCAGGGCTTGACGGTTGAAATTAACAACACAGATGCTGAGGGGCGACTCGTTTTGGCGGATGCTTTGCATTATGCGACAGCACTTAAGCCTGAATGTATCATTGACCTCGCTACTTTAACGGGTGCCATCGTTGTCGCTTTGGGCGGGTCAGTAGGCCTCTTCAGTAACAGCGATGACTTGGCGGGCGACTTGCTCATGCATTCAGATAATGCCGGTGAGGACTTTTGGCGCATGCCTTTGACTGAGAAGCTTAACGATATGCTTAAGAGCGATATCGCAGATACGAAAAATACAGGAGAGCGTGCCGGTGGCTCCATTACGGCAGCACTCTTTTTGCAGAAGTTTGTTGGCGACAATACCTGGGCACACTTGGATATTGCCGGTGCAGCTTTTGGAAGTTCAACAGCCGGCGCTGCAACCAAGGGCGGAAGCGGCGCAGCGGTAGCAACTCTTGTTGGTTTTGCTACGGCTGATTCCTAATTTAGGACAGCATGACGAATTGGCGTAATCTTCTCATACAGGCCAAAGAAATCTTAGTGGCCGGGCGAACTCATGAGGCATTGCAGCTTTGTGATCGCGCGGCTCTTGAGAGTGAAGATGCACGCTATGGCGCTGCGCTGATTCGTGGAGCGATTCATTTAGAAATGGGTGACCCCGCGGGTGCTTTAAGTGCGTACCAAGCGGTGGCAGAATTAGGTAAGCCCGACGCAGAACTCGATTGTGCGCGCGGCTTGGCTCATTTTGAGCTTGCTGAAATCCCAGAGGCTGAAGCTGCAATTCGCAGTGCGCTTCGTATCGACGAGCGATTGGCTCAAGGCCATTACACTTTGGCTTTGATTTTAGAGCTTAAGGCAAGCCGAGCGGCTGACTCTCATTTTCGAAGAGCACGCGAGTTGGCTCCGGGCCAGTACCCTGAAGATCGCAGCCGAACCCGTGAAGAGTTTGAAGTTTTATTAAATCGAGCAGCCTCTACGCTTCCCACCGACGTGGTTGAGCACATACGCAAGTTCCCCATCGTCGTAGCTGATTTACCGGTTCTTGATGAACTCCAAAAGATTCAGCCTCGTATGTCCCCGCAATCTTTGGCTTTGGTGCTGGGCTCAGCAGAAGCCAGCCCAGTACAGCCATGCCTTTTGATCTTTAAGCGAAATGTTGAACGTGCTTTTCGAGACGAAGACTTAATTGAAGCTGGTGTAAGGCTGGCTGTAATCCGCGAATTTACCCGTGCTTTAGGGCTAGAAGACTCTTAAGAGAGGGTTTTGGCTCAGTGCATCATATCGCTTGTTGAACCTGTTGGCGGCTGCTATGCCCTTGGTTCCAGAGCTATAAGCGAAGTAGGATATCCACTATGGTCACTGAAGAATATATCGCCTCATTTGATGGTACCCGCCTTTTCACCGAGACATTTGGTGAGGGTGATGTGCCCGTGGTTCTCTGTGACGGCCTCGGCTGTGATGGGTTTATTTGGCAACACTTAACGCCAGTGTTTAGAGATAGGTGTAAGTTCTATCATTTTCACTACCGCGGCCATGGACTCTCGAATGAGCCAGCCGTGGAGAACGCCACCACGGTGCGCGACCTACGCTCAGACCTTTGTGCGGTCATGGATCATTACGGTCTCGATAAAGCGCTGCTTCTTGGGCACTCGATGGGCGTCCAAGTGATATTAGATTTCGCGATTCAATACCCAGAGCGAACCATGGGAATCGTACCGATGTGCGGCAGCTATGGTCACCCGCTGGATACATTTCATAACACGGATATTGGCGGTAAAATTTTGCCCCACTTACGGCGTTTGATGTCTTTGTCGCCAAGCATTGCTCAAAAGTTCTGGACGAAAACGCTGACCACAGAATTGGCATACCAAGTTGCGGTTAATCTAGAAGTGAATGGCAAAATTCTAAAGCGCGAAGAGTTTGGCCCATACTTTCAGCACCTCGCAGCAATGAACGTAAGTGTGTTCCTTGGTGTGGTGGCGGGGCTGATGGACCACTCTACCGAAAGCCAGTTACCTGATGTGAACGTGCCAGCACTGGTCGTCGGTGGACAGCACGATACGTTCACACCTGGCTGGCTCTCCGAGAGAATGGTCGATTTACTCCCCGATGCTGAACTTTTGATGATTCCCGGTGGCTCTCATGTGGCGCCGATTGAGATTCCAGAGCTTTTGCATCTAAGACTCAAAAAGTTCATCGATAATCGTATGGTTCCGCAGCTCAAGTCGGGTAAGACGAAAACCAAAAAGCCGAAGGCTAAAGTTGAAAAGTCCGCGGAGGTAACTTCCAAGAAAAAGGAAGAGAAAAAATCCGCTAAGAAAGCAGACAAGCAAGCGGCCAAATCGGCAAAACAGTTTCTAAGCGTTTGGGAAGAAACGGTTGAGGAAGCTGAGGTTCAGGCAAAAGAAGAGCTTAAAGTTGAAAGCCCTGCCAAGAAACCGAAAAAGGATAAAGGCGCTAAGAAAGACAAGTCGAAAAAGAGAAAGAAAGATAAGAAGTCAGCTAAGTCTGATTCTGCTCAAGCTTAATTAAGCTTCTACTTACTCCTCTTCGGAGCCAGCTGCCTTTGCGGCGTTGGCTTCTTCCTGAGCTTTTTCCAGCTCAGCAATCGATGTACCCGACCACACAATCTGACCGGAAGTAAGCATCTGGGAGCCATAATAGGGGTTTTTGGTTGGGCCCTTATTTTGTAGCCATGTCGCATTGGCTACCGGGCAATAAATCACATCAATACCTACGGGCTTGGAGAGATTAGCCCAAGTGGCCATAGGCTTTGAGAGAGCTTTAAACGCGAGCCTGAGATCGGCCAAGCTCTTGGCCTTGTACATTTTACGAGCAGACACGCGTAGCTTCTTAGGAAGTGTTCGGTACATTGGATTGAAATCTTCAGGAACCAATTTCAAATTAAAATTTTTGGCCTTCAACGCAATGAGCCCGGCCGACCGGCCCACACGCCAGGTGGAGTCCTCGGCCAAATAGTTTTGTATTTCCAAGTAGACTTGGAGCACCTCGAGCATCAAGTTCTCAAGTGCTTTCTCATCGGTGACCGGTTCTGCTTCGGCTTGAGTTCCATCAGGTGGAGGAGGCAAGTCCGACGTATCCACCTTTGGCTCAGCCAAGGCGGTACCGGAGAGTAGAAAAACCAATCCAAGCATTGTCGAAAATGTCGTCAGCTTATTCATGCTCTATGATCTGAACTATTCTTCGTCTGATGAAAAGGTATAAGTGGCTCCGATACGAACTTCTGCGATCCAGAAGAGACGATATTTCTTCTCGCCATCGGGATTGAGCCGCTCTGTCATGGTCATCTCTGTACGCGGGGTGAGCCCTACCTCAGCAAAGAACGGTACTTTCCCCAGCTTTACAATACGACCCATGCTGCCACCGACCGAGAGGCGTTGTTCACCAGCGTCTTCGTCAAGAAGGTGAGCGATGCCCAAGTGTAACCTTGCATACCAGCCGGGGAAGAATTCAGCAGTCATAGTTGGCCGAATCTGCAAGTCAGTTTTACCGCGCCGCATGGCATCGACCATGTAGTTGATCCCAAGCTCCACACGAAACATTTTGTCGAGCTGGTAGCCGGGGGAAATCATGAGACTGGTCGCTCGAGCCTGACCAACTGGTGGCGGCTTAAACTGTAATTCTTGTCCTATGCTCATGGCCAGAGTGAGATCTCCGGCTTGCGCGTAGGGTGTCATAAAGCTGAAAAATAAAAATAGCGCCCAGGAACAGGCGAATCGATGCCTAGCATGCACAATCATGGCTCCTACCTCCTTCCGCATAATGCGGCCTCTCCACGTACACATTATACCGCGGATATGAGGATGCAGCACCATCTTTCCAGATTTTCTTAATTTTTTCAGTTTATTGGCGGATTACCGGTGAAGATTGATGGCTTCATCAATATCTTCGGCCAAATGGCCCTCGCACTGGGCTCGGATTCGTTTCAAAGCAGCCAGACCCTCGGGTGAAGGAATAAGGCCCAAAGAGCGAGCAGCAACGTCTTGCATCGGGTCGTTTGAGTCCTCAAGAATCCCAACAAGTGCTGCGACTGCTTCAGGATGGCTCGATTCAGCCATGAAATGAATAGCCGCGGCGCGTTCGGCAAACTTACGACTCGAGAGTTTTTCTTGCAGGTAGTCTTGGCCCTCGGGGCTTTTGAGTGCGCAAAGTGCGGCTGCCGCCTGAAGCTTATCAGCCCAGGGCATGAAAAACCGGGTCAAAATATCTCGTAAAGGCCCTAGGGCCAGTGGATCGCCCATCGTTCCCAAGGCGCGAATAGCATCCAAACGCAGCGCACGCGATCGGGTGGCGCCTAGAAGAAGTGGGGTGGCGCGGAAATCATGAAGCTCTGCCATGGCAATGGCGGTTTCAAATCGGACAAATGTGGTCGGGTCATCAAGGAGCTGGGCCAGTGTTTCCTGAACTTTCGCATCGAGGGTATTGAGTTCGTGGGTCCGCATCCTGTCACCAATCGCACAGGCTGCCGCGGCTCGTTCCCCAGGAATTTCGGAACGCATCAGAGTTTCTAATTCAGGAATCGATGCGCCGTCGAGTTCGCCATTGGGTGATGATGTGGTCATTGGAAAGGGCGAGTAAAGAAGCTATGGCTTGCTGTCAAGTCAGCTGGTCTCGTCCTTTTTGGCGGGAGACTTCTTTTTAGGCTTACGACGACGTTTTCGCTTTTTCTTAACTTCCCCAGATCCCTCGTCGTTTTGCTTGGCCTCAGCCTTCTCGGGGTGTTGAACTTCTGAGCTCTTGGGTCTGGCCTCAGCGGCGGGCTTATCTTGGGGTTTCGGTTTCTTCGCTTTTTTCGGTTGGTCTGGCTGTGTGGTGATACGCTCTACTTGAGATGCTTCGTATTCTTGCATCCCGCCAGCATTGAGAAAGACTCGGACTTTCCCTCTTAGAATATCCAAATCGCGAACTTTTCCGTCTCCGTCTGGTGTGGCGACGCGTTTACCCGGTTTGGGTAAGCCCTTTGCTTTCTCTTTATAGAGACCATGTTCATATTCGAGGCAGCACCTGAGTCTTCCACAGCGGCCGGATAGCTTTTGCTGGTTCAGCGTGAGGTTTTGGTCTTTGGCCATACGAATCGAGATGGACTTAAATTCCGGTAGAAAGGTAGAACAGCAGAGTTTACGGCCGCAAAGGCCAGTGCCTCCCACATGCCGGGCGGCATCGCGTATCCCGATCTGGCGCATTTCCACTCGCGTCTTGAGCTGTTTGGACAAACTTTTGACGAGGGTTCTAAAATCGATTCGGTCATTGCTGGTGAAAAAATACGTGGTGTAGCTGCCGTCGTGAGAAAGTTCAGCCGATATAACCTTCATATCGAGCTTCATTTTGTGGACGGTTTCCCGGCAGAGCATCAATGCTTTATGTTCTTGTTTTTGACGTTTGGCTGCTATTTGCTCGTCGTCTTTATTGGCAGGGCGAATCAACTCGGCGGTGACAGGATCCTCGGGCATGACTCGGGAGCGCGCAATGACGGTGGCCATGCTGCTACCGGTTTCAGTATCCACGATAACTTTTTGACCTTCTCGCATTTCTCCAGAAGATGTGGTGATCCATCGGTTGTTGCCGATGATGCCAAGACGAGCCAAAGCGCCGTAGCGTTTGGGCGCTTGTTCATCGCTTGTCTCATTATCAACTTTATCGTCAGCCATACTCTGTGATCTTAGCGAAACTTTAAGGGCTCGTCACGAATGTGACCCATTGAGGCAGAGTAAAACACTCTCAAGCCCCAGTTTTTCGTTTGGATTAAAAACCCAATCCTTTTGGAGCTGCTCAAGACGCTTGATAGCGCTGACCAGATGATTTCGGTTGAGGGGTTCGATGGGTTCTCCTAGGCGGGGGTTAACATTGGCCCCGAGCTGATAGGCGAGTTGATTGCGCAGCTCGACGGCCAGCAGCTCTAAGGAAAGCTCTGCCTTGGCCCTGTTTGCACCTAAAAACTGAGCCATTTCAGGCACTTCACCAAGTTTGGCCGGCTGCATGGCCTGGCGCAGCGTAGCTAGAATGTCTTCCGCACCTTGCTCAATTTTATCGAGTGCTGCATCAACATTGGCACCCACTAACGCGGCGAGTGCTGGAGCAGTATTGGGCTCAATCCCGCCGGCAATCAATGCTTCAATGGCTGCTTTCGGGTTCGACGCTTCGAGCCGGATACGTTGGCTGCGTGACCGCACGGTGGGTAAAAGTGAACGAAACCGTTTTACTGTGAGAATGAAGCAGCAAGGCCCTGGAGGTTCTTCGAGGGTTTTAAGAAGCGCGTTTTGAGCCGCTGCATTCATGGTATCGGCCCCTTGAATCAAAATGACTTTACGCTCCGCTTCAATGGCTCTGAGGGAGAGCCGGCCGGCCATCTCTCGGATGGTGTCGATTCGGATTTTGCCTTTTTCATCGGGTTCGATGGAGATAAAGTCGGGATGATTGCCACCGATTAATTTTTTACGGCAAATGCAGTTTTCAGGATCTTGAGTATCCTGGCAAAGAACCTCAGTGGCCATGGCCATTGCGAGATCGGCAGATACATTTTCGTCCGGACCCGCCATGACATAGGCGTGGTGAAGACGGCCTGAGGCAAACACCTGCTGAATATGTGTGACAGCCTCTGGCTGGTTGGCTTTGAGCTCTTCAAGACTTAGCATAATCAGGTCTATAGCACTGCCAAGGTGTCTCTTACCACCGGGTAGGCGTTCCCAATTGAGGTCTACTAAGCTAAAAGAGAGCTATGGATACGGTCATACAAATCTCAAGGCACAGGCGCTTTTCTGAAGCGACAGACGAGCAATGGAACGATTGGCGATGGCAGCTGAAAAACAGGCTTTCCACCCCTGAAGATTTGGAAGGCTTGGTCAAGCTCGATTCTAAAAAACGTGAAGATATTCGGGCTGCTTCAGCGCAATTTTTGATGGGCATCACACCTTATTATGCATCGCTTATGCAAGAGGCCGATGAGACCGATCCGATTTACTTACAGTCGGTTCCGCAGGCGGCAGAACTTGAGCTTGCCTCCGATGACCTTGAAGATCCCCTGGCCGAAGATACCTACATGCCAACTGAGGGGCTGACCCACCGCTACCCAGACCGTGCATTGCTCTACACCAGTCACAACTGCCCGGTTTATTGTCGCCATTGTAACCGGCGCCGTAAGGTGGGCGATCCAAAGTCTGCTTTGAGCCGAAAGGCATTGGATGAGGCAGTAGATTACGTTCGTCGAACGCCGGAGATTCGAGATTTATTAGTTTCGGGCGGCGACCCGCTGAGCCTAAGCGATAAGAAGCTTGATATCCTTCTCACTGAACTTCGAGAGATTAAGCATCTTGAAATCATTCGTTTGGCAACCCGCAACCCGGTCACGCTGCCTCAGCGTATCACGCCGCAACTCATCGAGGTTCTTAAGAAGCACCACCCGATTTACATCAGTACGCATTTTAATCATTTAAGAGAATGCACCCCCGAGGCAGAGCTTGCCCTGAACCGTTTGGCGGATGGAGGCTGTGTCATCAGCAACCAAATGGTGCTTTTAAAAGGTGTGAATGAAGACCCTGCGATGGTGAAGGAAATGAACCGCTGGCTCTTAGCGCGCAGGTGTCGCCCTTATTATATTTTCCAATGCGACTCGGTTGAAGGCGTGAGTCATTTTAAGACGCCGGTTCGAAGTGGCTTGAAGATTATCGAAGAGCTCCGTGGGTGGACCAGCGGCCTTGCTGTTCCGCATTATGTTGTTGATTTACCTGAAGGGGGAGGGAAGGTACCGCTCTTGCCGGAATACCTCGTTTCCCAAAATGGTAAAAAACTAACTTTTAAAAACTATGCGGGCGAAGTGTACCACTATGTCGAAGGCGGGGATTCAAGCCTATCGATAAAAGCTGCGAGTTCCTGAAGCGCGTCTTCTCCAAACCCATTTTGAGCATCAATCACCGCATTGAACCCATCTGTGTAGCCATATCGAGCCGGCGGTGTGCTCACGAATATCCCAAGTGTAGGCTTTCCTGTTGCAGCTGCGATGTGCATCGGGCCGGTATCACACGACACAACGAGGGTTGCCTGAGACATCAGGTAGGCCAAAGCACTTAAGCTGGTGGGCGGGGCAAGACTTGCCTGTTTGCAGAGGGCTAGGGTTTCTTCAGCGAGTTTTATCTCTGCGGGGCCGTAGGTGAGTGTGACCTGATGGCCACGGTCGATGATGGTTTGAGCGATGACGGCGTAGGTTTGAGCGTCGAGCTGTTTGTCTTGAAGGCGGGCGCCCACATTTAGAATGGCTTGAGGCGTGAGCGCCTGGTTTTGCTCTTGTTGGCCTTTGCGAAGAATCTTTTGCCCGAGGCTGATACTTCGAGTGGTGGCTTGTCCGGGCAGGGCGCTTAGGAGCTGCAGCCTAAGATCTATTTCGTGGCTCGTTGGTGTTTCGTGAATCTGCACGGGGTGCGTAAAAATAGTGTCCACTCCAGGCAAACCAACACCAGTGGTAAAGCGGGCTTTAGAGAAACGCGCAATGAGGGCTTGGGTGGTGGAGGGAAAGGTCGGGTTGGATGCATCGATGATGAGGTCGTAGTTGTTAGCTCTTATCTTTTTCCACACAGAAAACACGCCGCCTTGTCCGAAGAATGTTTTCTTATCGAAGCAAAGGACCTGGTCGATGGCTTGGTGCTCTTCGAGTAAAATAGAACTGCGCTGATTCACGACCACATCGAGAGAGGCTTGAGGAAAGCGAAGCTTGAGTGAACTTAAAAGCGGCGTGAGTAGAATGAGGTTACCCACGCGCGGATCGAGGCGAATGACGGCAATACGATCTAAGCGGCTGATGGGCTCACGGCAGCTCACTGAAAGTAACTTGGCGCAAAGCCAAAGCAGAAGCTTACGACCGAGCATTTCCAGTTTTTTAATGGGAGACATAAGGCTTTATGCGGCGGCTTTTCGCGCTGCAGTCGCGGCGGCAAAACCACGTGCGTAGCTGATGCCTGACGTGATGGCGAGAACAAGCGAGATATAGGTAAGTATCATTCCAACTTGGTGACAGCTGATGGTGCCAGAGAAGAAATAGAAGTCGATGTACCAGTTGTAGTGCATAATCAGTGCGCAGGTACCAAGAGAAGTGAAAAGCGTTTTGAGTTTTCCACCCGCATCGGCGGCAATAATGATGCCTTCAGCGGCGGCAATGGTGCGCAAACCAGTGACCGCGAATTCCCGCGTGAGGATAACCATGATGACCCAACCGGGTATCCGCTCATCTGGAAGTTGCATCAAAGCAATCAGTGTAACCAATACGAAAAGTTTATCTGCAAGAGGGTCTAGGAACTGACCCAGCATGGTAACGGTGTTGGTTCGCCGGGCAATGGCTCCGTCTACAACATCGAGAATCATACCCAATCCATAGAGCAGTCCGGCCCAAAAGCAGGTCTCACGGGTTTCGATGCCTGGATAAATCAGCCAACAAATAATTGGCAAGAGCAGCAGCCGCCCCATGGTTAATATATTTGGTAAGTTCCACACGATGA
>JABJBS010000233.1 GCA_018668695.1 Deltaproteobacteria bacterium | reverse complement strand
TACCAGCATCTTTGAGGCGACCGAAATGTAAATTCATCAACTGTGAATTTGTAATCATTGTCGCCATTTCAGCCAGTTTGTGTTGATAAAGCTGAAAGTTTGCAATGGGCTGATCGAACGCAATGCGGTCAATGCCATACTGGAGGACTGTCTCAAAGCAATCGAGTGCTGGCCCTGTGATTCCCCAAGCGATACCTTCACGAGCTTGTGTGAGGCACATGAGCGGGCTCTTAAGTCCATTGGACTCAGGCAACACATTCTCAGCTGGAATCCGGCAATCGTTTAAAACAATTTCGCCGGTTGGCGAGGCACGTAGAGAAAACTTACCCTCAACGTAAGGTGTTTCAAAACCTGCGGTGCCGCGCTCAACAATGAAGCCGCGGATACGGTCACCATCGCTGCGATCCTTGGCCCAAATAACTGCTACATGAGCAATTGGAGAATTTGTAATCCAAGCCTTCTCGCCATTGAGAACGTAATGGTCGCCATCTTTTACCGCGAATGTTTTCATGCTGGCAGGGTCGGAACCGGCGTTGGGCTCAGTTAAACCAAAGCAGCCGACCATCTCGCCTGTGGCAAGCTTAGGCAGATACTTGTTTCTCTGATCGTCGTTACCAAAAGTAAGAATGGGGTACATGACCAAGGCGCCCTGCACACTGCAAAGTGAACGCAGGCCAGAGTCGCCGCGCTCAAGCTCTTGCATCACAAGCCCGTAAGAGACGTTGTTTAACCCAGCGCATCCGTAGCCTTCGATGTTGGCTCCAAAGGCACCGATTTCGCCGATTTCACTCAAAAGCTCAGTGGGGAAAGTTCCCGCACGATGATGCTCTGTAAGTTGCGGTAGGAAACGTCCTGTTACCCATTCGCGAATTGAATCGCGTACTGCCTTCTCTTCATCTGTGAAGAGATCTTCCAAAGCCATAATGGTGTCGAGAGTCTGCTGAACTGACATACCCGTTACTCCGTGTTTGTACTGTTGTGAGATTGCCCGCGGTCGCCCAACACGACCTGACGTTCATTGATCTCATCCATAACCACACCCAGTCCCGCACACAGGACCAGTATTACTTGCGGCCATATAGATGGCGCCCATACCTCTGACAGGTCGAACGCGTCAATGACCTCATAGGTAAAAGGAAGGGCAGACGTCCACCCCAAAAGTATACCCGATGGCGCCACTGCCATGAGTGGTAAAACCGATAAGGCATACCATGGAAAGAGAACCGGTGAAGTGGCCAATCCCCAGGCTAGAATCGCTGCCAGTAGTATCTCATTGGATTTTTTTTGGAGGCGCTGCGTCAAGATCATCCAACCTACAAACATCACCGCAGGATAAATCAGCGTATAATGCGCCACGTCAAAAATACCCAAGAGCGAAGCAAGGACGGAACCAAAACGCCAGACCCTGGCGAACTCAACCAGTGAGCCTAGTGGCTCAAAGCCCAGCATCATCATCAAGCCGTAAACTGCCAACGTGAGTAACAACGCCCCAGCCAAAACCATCCGCAGCTTTGGTTTAAAACCTGCGGCCAACAATAACCAAGCCGGAATAATTTTAGCGAGAATAGCAAATGATAATCCAGCAGCCGCCACCCAAGAAAGACCCCGATGAAGTCCCCACACAAGAAGCGAGATGCCGAGCATGGAGAGGCCGTCTGCATGAGCTCCAACACCAACTTCGAGAATCGCCACCGGTGAAAGAGCAAGCCACACCAACCAGTGATGTTTACCTCGCTCGCGTAAAACCGCTGCAATAAGAAAAACACTGATTACAGAAGCCAATGTAAGTAGACACTTCCACAGCCAAAACCCTGAGGTCGCACCCAACGCCGCGCAGACCGTAAATACTGCTAAGGCCGCCGGTGGATAAATCGCTCGGTACGCTCGGTGCTCCGGCGCAACATAAAATCCTTCGGCATAAATATTCGAAAACACTTCGGCATCAGGGTTGTTCGTGTAGGGATCGATCCCGCCCAAAACCATACGCCCATCAAAGAGGTAACGGTCAACATCGTGAGTGTTGAAAGGCGAGACCCCCACCATCAGAAGCCGCGCGAGGATGCCGGTGACTAAAACCCACTGGAAAGTTTTGAGAGGGTTTGCTTTGGCAAACCACGCGATGCCAAACATCAGTAACGAAAGCCCAAGATGCAAACCGATGTAGCGCAGCCCCCGAGTACCGGCAGGCGAGGCTTCGACGCCATAGGCACTTGCCGTAACCAAGCAGAAGAGCACACACAAACCGTGGTACGCTCTCATTCGCTTCGCTTCCAAAAATCGTAGAGAGCCAAAAGTCCTAGTATTTTATACGCTGCTCCGAATGTGCCACGCACCGTTCCCGAGACTTTGCTCTCGCCCACACGGCACGCGTAGCTCACCGGAACTTCTTCATACCGAAGATGATGACGGGCTGCCTTAATCTGCATCTCAATGGTCCAACCATAATTCGTATCGGTCATCTGAAGTGCGTCGAGCTTGTCTTTTCGAATGGCTCTAAAAGGGCCTAAGTCTGTAGCCGGCTGATCAAACCTCCAGCGTAGCCAGGCCGAAGCAATCGCATTGCCAATAACCTGCTGAGGCGTAATGGACCCGGCCTCTTTAGGGCCCAGCGCCCTGGAACCCACCACAAAGTCGGCTCGGCCTTTTAGTATGGGCTCAAGTACACGAACAATTTCTGCAGGGCCATCCGATCCATCAGCATCGATAAAGGCCACCACATCCGCTCCGGGCGCAAGCTGCTCAAGTCCAAGGAGGCAAGCCTGGCCGTAACCTCGCCTAGGCTCATAGACCACCTGAGCACCGGCCTCACGTGCCAGAAAAGCTGTGTTGTCTGTGCTGGCATTATCCACAACCCAAACATCACGAATTAAATCCGTGCGCACTAAGCCTTGAACCACTTGTGCAATGGCACCTTCTTCATTCAAGGCGGGTATCACCACGTCTACAATCATAGCGCACCCATAACCCTAGGCATCAAAGGATGCCAGCGCTTGCTTGCGCGATGAGTTCTACCCCGATAAGCCGCCGGGCCGTGGAGAGTGTGAAACGGCGCCCTCGCTCGCCGTAAGATTTTAGGCTAGGCTTTCAAACAATGAATCGCCCGACCATCGTCCATGTAATTACCAAGCTAGAAAATGGCGGCGCCCAGCGTCATGCGCTGCACATCCTGGAACACCTACCCAAAGATCGCTACCGAGTTATTTTGGCCTATGGCCCAGGCGGCTACCTCGATTCATACGCTCAGACCCTAGAAGGTGTTGAACACTGGCCTATTCAAGCGCTACAGCGCAGCATAGGACCAGCCCAAGACCTTAAAGCACTTTACGAAATTCGCTCTCGGCTCCAAGGGCTCAAAGATGGCCCGGTCATCGTTCAAACACACTCGTCAAAAGCGGGGGTCCTTGGCCGTTTAGGGGCAACTCTGAGTCATGTAAAAGCCCGGGTTCACACAGTCCATGGATTTGGTTTTCACGCGGGAAAAACAAAGCTTAGCAAACGCTTACTCAAAGTTGTTGAGAAACGAAGTGCGAAGCTTTCCGACTGGAATCTTTGCGTCAGCGAGCATGACCTTCGTCTCGGGGTACGCTACGGACTTTTAAAAGAAGAGAACACGTCAATCATTCATGCCGGAGTCGACCTCGACGCCCACGCAAGAGATTCTGGAAAAGGCTTAGAACTTCGCCGGGAACTCAACATTCCAGAAGACGCTCCGGTAACCTCCACCATCGCATGCCTCAAACCGCAAAAAGCCCCGCTTGATTTCGTGCGATTTGCCAGGCGTGTAAAAGAACTCGTTCCCAAAGCACACTTTATTTATGTAGGGGACGGCGACTTAAAAGAAGAGCTTCTTGAAGAGATCCAATGCTCCCAAAATCTCCAAGACTGCTTTCATTTCTTAGGCTGGACGGACCGAGTGGTGGATGTTTTGTCCGCCTCAAATGTTTTTGCCCTCTTAAGCCTCTGGGAAGGCCTCCCACGAGCCATCATCGAAGCGCGTGCTGCTGAGCTGCCATGCATCGTCACCAGGATTTGTGGTAACCCGGAAGCCGTTAAAGAAGGTGTTCACGGGATGCTGGTACCGCCCGGCAGACCTGCCTCAGCTGCAGAGCAAGTGGTCAAACTCTTTCGTGCGCCGCAAATGCTAGAGGTCCTTCAGCAAAACGCGCTAGAAGGTTTAGACCGTTTCCATATCAAGCATGTTGTTCCCCAGCACATTGAACTTTATGAGCGACTTCTTGCCCAGCCATAGCTGCTCGCTAGCTCAATCAGCTCGGCCTCGCCGGCTTCTCTAAGCTTCCATCATCCATAAACATACGGTGCCATTGCTCCAGGGTGAGCAGTGCATAAAGACGATAGCGATGATCACTGCGGCCCGACACATGGCCATCCACCAGCGAGCGAATCGCATCCGGCTTGAAATAACCTCGTCCAAGGGATGCCTGACTTAATAAGGTGTCCCCGAGATACTCGCTCAACGGTCCGCGAAACCAAGAATCAATCGGTACGCCAAAACCCATTTTTGAACGGTAACGAATATCTCGGTCCAGCCATGGTGCGGTGGCCTCTTTCATGAGCCACTTGGTCTCTTTGCCACGAACCTTAAAGTCGTGCGGCAAGCTCGCCGCAAACTCAAGCAGCTTATGATCCAAAAGAGGTGACCGTGCCTCGAGCCCCTCCGCCATGGTCGCCACATCAACCTTGGTCATCAAGTCATCAGGAAGATAGGTCCGCGTATCAACGCTGAGAAGACCATCTGTTAAATTACCCACCTGGGCACTATCAAACATCTCGTTGAGAAGAGACTGACTCGTCTTTCCCCCAGCATGTTCAAGAAAATCTTGGCCACAAAGAGAGCGTTTCGCATCGTCTGTAAAATAGGCAATTTTCTCCATATATGCATGCTCGGGTGGAGTCGCGTGTTCACGAAGCATTGCATGGGCTCGCCAGATTAAGCGCTTGTCCGCCGGGAAAAGTTTATAAAGATCTGGCATCACTCGGCGGCGAATCTTTGCCGGCAACTGATAAAGTTTATGAAGTAAAGGCCCCAAGACATAACGCGGATAACCGCCAAACCCCTCATCGCCGCCATCGCCGTTGAGAACCACCGTCACTTCACGCCGTGCTAAGCGCGCAACATGCCAAGTCGGTATTGCCGAACTATCTGCAAACGGCTCACCGTAATGCCAAATCAGCCATGGGATAATGTGGATGGCATCATAGTCAACCACCTCACTGTGATAATCTGTCTGATAACGTTGTGCGACCTTCTGCGCCCACGCCGCTTCGCTGTATCCGTCTTCTGGAAAATCGATGGTAAACGTTTTCACGGGATCGCCAAGGCTCTGAGCCATAGCCGCCACGACCGTGGAGCTATCGAGACCGCCCGACAAGAATGCCCCCAGAGCAACATCTGAGACCAAACGAATCTGCGTCGCCTCTTGCACACGTTCTCGAAACATCTCTTGAGCTTCTTCTTCAGACACTTCGATTTTGTTTCGGTAATCAAGCTGCCAATATTGGTTTTGTCTTACTTTGCTCTTTTCAAAGGTCAACGTCGTCGCCGGTGGGAGCTTCTCTACGCCTTGATAAATGCTCATCGGCGAGGGAATGTACTGATAAGTGAGGTAATGCCAAACCGCTTGCGGCGCCACTTCCCAGTCAAAGCCTTTGAAGGCCCGGAGCGCTCGTACCTCACTGGCGAAAATCAGCGTGTCTCCCCGCCGGCGCAGATAAAGAGGCTTCTGGCCAACTCGGTCCCTCGCCAAAAAGAGTCGCTTCTCTTTTTTATCCCAAATTGCAAAGGCAAACATTCCCCGCAATTGGTCTACGCAGCTTGGCCCTAACCTCGCATAAAGTTCAATCAGAACTTCCGAATCGCTGGAGCCGCGAAAACGATGTCCACCTAAATGGGCGCGGCGTAGCTCTCTGAAATTGTAGATCTCACCGTTGTAAACCATCACGTAGCGGCCGCAGCCACTCTGCATCGGTTGGTGACCATCTTCTGACACATCAAGAATCGACAACCGCGCATGGCCAAAACCAATATCGCTGTCTACATACACGTCTTGATGGTCGGGACCGCGGTGCTGCAAGAGCTTCACACCATGCCATACTTCTTGCGGGTTAAGGTCCCCGCCGATGTTTACGATTCCAACAATGCCGCACATTAAAGTTCACCATAAAAAGCAGTTGTGTCTTCGACCATTTTTTGGGGAGAAAAGAGCGTCAGGGCCCTGTGTTTTGCAGCTTTTCCCATTGTCTTGGCAGTTTTTGGGTTTTCAAGGAGCTCGGTGATTTTCTCAGCCGCCATCGCGTCATCACCAACCGGTACTACAAATCCGGTCACACCATCTTCAACAACCTCTTCGCCGCCCCCGCATGCCGTCGTTACTACAGGCGTTGCGGTCAATGCGGCTTCAATGAGAACGTTGGGTAAGCCCTCGACGGCTGATGTTAAAACCACGACATCCGCCATATGCATCCAAACCGGCACATCTTTTCGGTTGCCCGCGAAAACGAGAGTTCCTGTGTCTTCTAGGTTTTTGAAATCAGTCCGAAGAATCGGCTTCGATGGACCTTCCCCGACCAATGCACCGCATACTGTTGGCACCGTTTTTTGAACTCGTTCTATACTTCGGCAAAACGTCGCTTGCTCTTTCTCAGGCGATAAGCGACCCACTACCAAGACCACTGGTGTTGCCTTTTTTAGGCCCAGTTCTTTTCGGAGTGCCTGCACCTCTTTGGCGGTAACCGCCTCATAAAGAGCTTTATCGATCCCGTTGTAAACCACCTGCATTTTATCTTGAGAGCAGCCGGTCCACTGAGCGTAGTCCTTTAATACAGCGTGTGAATTACCAATCACCACATCGGCTGCGTCCACCATACCACGGTCTAACTGACGGCAATTCTCCCCATTCCACGTATAGAAACTTGCTCCCTGGCCCGTGAGAGTTCGCACACTGGTAATAAGCACTTCAGGCCTCAGCCTCGCCGCTACCAAGCAAGCTACGACCGAAGGATAATTCATATAGCTGTGAATCACATGGGGATTAAAGGAAGATAATTTCTCAGCCAAAAGCTTAGCCATCGTTCGATACAAGAGCATGGGCTGGGGTTTTTCGTAAAGGTATTCGACACCAATATTCAGCGCGCGCAGTGCCGGCTCAAAAAAAGCATCTTCTTTGATTAAGAGATAGACCCGGAGTTCATAATCATGAGGGTTCAGTCCCCGAGCAAGCTCTACGATCTGCTTTTGAACACCGCCCACACCAAGCGAATAGGTGACCACTGCAACACGTTTTTTTCCTGAGCGGTTGGGCTTACTCAGCTTTCGCTGCAAAGGTACGAGCTTAAGCTTAGCAAGCGTGAGCTTCTCATCTTGCTCAACAAGAATCCGGTAGCCCACACGCCAAACGGTTTCCACATAGAGGCTTCTAAAGAGCCAGGGTATTCTGTCATAAGCTTTGGTCTCGCCATGCTCGTCCATGAGAATGATGGAACCGATGCCCGTTTGCCAGGTAAACAGTTTCAGGCTCAGCGCACGGTCACGCCACTCACTTCCGACCCCAAAAATTAAGATGTCGTAGCCAGAAGATTTAATTTTGCCCTTCAAGCTTGCCGACATAGCCTTTTTTGACCACGACGTGCCCTCATAATGCAGGTACGCGTTCACCCGGCCCGCTTCGCTTCGTAAATTCGGTTCATGACTGCCTTTAAGGACATCAATGACCGAGTCTTTAAACAAACGCGAAGCAACGCTAAGCAGCGGCTCTAAATCAAGCTCGGGGCTTGTTCTTGTTATGAGAATCTTAGGACTTTGCATAACCGTGAATTTAACGACTCCAAAGGGCAGCCATAGCATGCCCGGTGGCCTGAACCACTGAGGGTAAAGCACTCGGTTTCGGTTCGCTAACCAACTCTCCATAAAGTGACGCATATCGCTGGGCTACCGCCTGCATGGAAAAAAGTTCCTCGCACCGCCGCTGAAGCAGCGCTCCCTCGCTTTCACCTTGCGAAAGCTTCGCTAAACGATGTTCGATTTGAATTCTTAATTCCACACTCTCGCCCGGAGACGCCAACACGTACTCTTGCCCTAGCATTTCTCTTGCTGCGCCAACATCTGTTGCCACCACCGGCAAGCCGCTGGCCATGGCTTCCAACAAAGCATTCGACATCCCCTCTTCATACGAGGGCAAAACGAAAAGATCGGCCATAGCGTAATAAGCTCGGGTCTCTTTTTGAAACCCTGCAAATATAACCGAAGCTTCGAGACCCTTAGATTGCACCTCTTCTCGAAGGCCGTTGCACATCGGCCCGTCCCCCACCAAGCACAGTCGTAAGCTGGGATCTTTCCTTAGGAGAGGCAAAACTGAATCGAATAAGGTCTGGAGCCCCTTTTCAGTGGACAAGCGCCCAACATACAAAAGAACCCTCTGGTCAGCCCCGATGCCCAAAGAAACGCGAAGAGCAGCAACGTCTTGTTCGTCCGTTGTCTGAAAGTTGGCCGTATCAACACCATTGGGCACTCGAAGAATACGCTCTTTCGGCGCACCAAAAGACATGGCTACATCATCCATCGCCTCGCAGAGGGCAACGGTGTGGCTGGCAACTTTAGGCCCGCGCCGCGCCATCCTAAAATTCAAATCGCTGCCGGCCCAAAAAGCTTTCTTGTCGCCTATCCCTGCAAGTTTAAGGATCGTCGGGATGGATAGACTTTGGGCGGCCATAATAGCCGCCGAAGAAAATGGGGCCATTGCATGCGCGTGTACACAATCGACCTGCCGAGTTTTTAGATGGTACAAAAAGGCACGCATAAATAAAAAGGGGTGCTGCCGAAATCGAGGCCGTTCTGTGAGAACCACCAATTCGAGACCATCTTGCATCGCTGGGTAAGATTTTCCCGGTCGAGCATTGGTGACCAAGTAGGGATGGTGACCTTGTCGTAAAAGCTCAGTGCATAGTCCCATTGCTTGGCGCTCATAGCCGCCTACTCTCGGAAAATCGGGTACCACCATCGCAATGCGAAGACCGGTCATGGCATTTCCAGGTCGATGAACCGGGCATGAAGCGGATGGGTGCCAAATTCCAGGGGGGCTTCGAATCGGTTCACCCGAAAACTCGGGGATTCTTCAACTTGAACGGCGATAGCCTCGCCTTCGGGCGTGCTCAGACGGATACGCAACTTAAACTCGGCCGGCATAAACGGTAGATAGTCGATTCGCACCTCTTGATAAGACTCAAAAGGCTCTCCCGGACAATCCATCCCATGGGTAACTTCTGCTGAAAGGTGACCTGACTGACTGGTGATGAAGCCCAGATGTAACTGAATGCGAGGATGAGGGCAGGGCTCAAGAGCGCTGATCCGAAATCGAAGCGTCATCGCGGATCCGGTTTCGAATTCCGGTAAACTCTCTTGCTGGTTACCTTGAACCTCAAAAAGGTCAACGGCCATAAATGACTTCACGTCATCCGAACCCTCTAACTCAGTTGGGGCAGGGGCAATCAGTTGCCAATACTTCGGAATAACCTCCGCCACGGGTCCATCGGCAATCAATCGGCCTTCGTGTAAAAGAAGCGCTCTTCGGCATAGGTTGTAGACCATCTCGAGATTGTGAGAGACGAAAAAAATCGTCTTGCCCTGCTTTACAAAACTTCGAATCGTGTCCAAGCACTTTTGCTGAAAAGCCACGTCCCCTACCGCGAGAACTTCATCAAAGATGTAGATGTCAGCATCGGAATAGGCGGTGACTGCAAAACCCAAACGTACATACATTCCCGACGAATAGTTTTTCACAGGTTGGTCGACGAATTCACCGATATCGGCGTAAGCAAAAATCTCGTCGAGCCGCTCATGAACGACCTTGGGTGAAAGGCCCAAAAGTGCAGCATTGAGAATCACATTTTCACGGCCCGTTAAATCGGGGTGAAAGCCCGCTCCAAGCTCCAAAAGTCCAACCACCCGGCCCTGCACTTTTACATGACCGGCCGTGGGTTGACTCACCCCCGTGATGAGTTTGAGCAAAGTACTTTTCCCGGATCCATTGGCACCAATGAGCGCAATAATTTCGCCCTTACCTACTTCAAAGCTGACATCATCCAGCGCGCGAAAGGCTGGGCCCGGCCTTAGACCTTTCACTGGAATTTCTAAAATGGTCTTCAGCAATGACCTCGAGCTGGCTAGCAGACGATGCTCTTTTTGCAACTGATGTACTTCAATCATAGCCATCCGATGCCTCAAACATGGTCTGCGAAATTCGGTGAGAATTTCTTATAAAAATAGTTACCGGCCAAGAGTAAACCCACTGTCCAAACACTGAGATTTGCGACCTGGGTTAAATCAGGAACCGTATGGCTGTAGAGCGCACAACGGTAAAGTTCGACGATATTCGCAGCCGGGTTCAGATTGTAAAGGCCGTGCCACTTTTCTGGAATCATCGAGAGGGGATAGAGAACTGGCGAGAGGTAGAACCAGGCCTGAAGCAGCGCCTGCATAATGTATTTCATATCGCGAAAATGAACGTGCAGGCTGCCTGTTAGAAAAATCCATCCGACAAGAAAAAGCGTGTGCAGAGCCACCGCGGGAAAGATAAAGATGAAATGCCAGCTGAGCTGAAAACCTAAAAACGACGCCACCAACACATAAACAGGGATTGCCACCAAAAGGTGCAGCATATTGGTAGCAATCACCGATGCTGGCACCACACTTCGAGGAAAAGCGATTTTTTTGAGTAAGTTACAGTTATCCACAAAGGCCGTGGTCCCCGATTGAATCACCGTGCTGTGATACTGCCAAGCAACGAGCCCAGACAGAACCAGAACCGCATAATCCGTAGCGGTTATCCGCATCACATATGAAAACACGAGACTCAAAACCACCATGGTGAGTAGAGGCTGGAGCGCGGTCCATAATAACCCAAGGTAGGCGTTCTTATATTTCGCCTTCAAGTCTTTTAATGCCAAGTGCCACAGAACAAACCGTGTTCTCCCCTCGAAAAACCAGGGCAAACGTTTGCCCCAAAATCCCAGGGCATCATGTTCTTCTACGCGTGACATACATCTTGAATAGCACGTGCTTTCTTTGGGTTCCAATTCAGCTACCTCTTGCGAGAGCTTGTCCCTAGAGCCTATGGTCTGCCTTATGGGGAGCGACAGCCGCAGTCACTGGGAAATCTGGCAGGATACACGCAGACTCGCGTTAGATGGGGTTTTGCCGCCCTTTAGCCTCCCTCGGCGAGCCTTGGGCTTTGCGCGCAAGACCCTCTTGGGCGGACGGGGCAGCCAAAACGCCGACTCGTGGATTCATCTTGTGAGCTCGACGCGAAGACCCAGAATAGCCGTCGTAAGTGGTTGTGGGGGCGACAGCCGCCGCTACCGGTGTGAGCACCTGCTTGAAACCCTTCAAATCCTCGGGGGCGACGGCATCATCTTAGAAGCTCAGCAAAGTCTTCCCGCAGATGCTGCCAATATGCTCAGCAACCTTGAAGGCATTGTTTTTCACCGAGCTGCCTGGAGTCCGCAAATCCAAGCTCTGGTTGAATCGGCCAAAAAGCTTAAGAAGTTTCTAATCTTCGATACCGACGACCTGGTCTTTGACGTTCAAGAAGACCCAAGCCAAGACAAAGGCGTGGGGCGGTTCGGTAAAGGCCAAGCCGTGGCCGAACAATTTAAAACGATGCAGGCCTGCCAAATGGTTATGACCTCAACAGACTTCTTAAAGTCTCGCGTGGAGTCTTTGGGCTTATCAGCGACCACCCTGCGTAATGGATTCTCCTCGCAAATGCTGCAATCCGCAGAGGCCACCCGGATGCGGCGAAGCAAGGAACAAATCATCCTTGGATACGCAAGTGGCACCCCCACCCACGACCGTGACCTACAAGTCATTGAACAAGGCCTGGTTTGGACCCTTGAGCGCTACAGCCAGGTTCACGTTCATCTGATGGGCTATATTCGCAAGCCTCATTCTCTTTCGGGCTTTGGCTCACGGGTGCAGCGGCGGCCTTTTGTCCACTGGAGTGATTTGCCGCAACGGCTGCGAGACATCGACATCAATCTTGCACCCTTCTCTCAGGATTCAGTCTTCTCCAAAGGAAAAAGTGCGCTTAAGCATATGGAGGCAGCTCTGGTTGCCGTGCCCACCATTGCATCGCCGATGCCCGCCTACTTAAACGCCATCGAAAGCGGGAAAAATGGACTGATTGCTCAAAGCGATGTCGATTGGCGCGACCATCTACAATTACTCATAGAAAATACCTCGGCTCGCTTAGCTCTCGGAAACAATGCCCAGAAAACGGTCCTTGAGCGTGATTCGCTTGAAAAGCGAAGTATTGTGCTACGCGATATTTTAGATTCGTTACGCTTGGGGCCTGAAGCCCTGACCTCTCAATAAAACCCTGGAGGGTTCAATGGTTTCACGGGTGTCATCATGATTGCATCGCTTCTTTTCCCAGTTATCCTCGCGGCTCAGCCCTTTGCCCTGCCCGTGCACGCCATCGACGCTCAAAAGCACAGCACCCAACGCTCAGTATTAGACCGTAAGACTTTCTACCTCCGTGATGGTGAGATGCCTCAAAGCGCCGCGGAGCGCTTTGACCGAATCATTTACGGTTATTACCCCTACTGGGCCGACCACGACGAAAGCATCCCATGGGAACATTTAACGCACTTGGCTTTTTTCAGCGTCAGTCTAAACCCAGACGGTTCACTGGGAAATGACCACAATTGGAGCACTCGAGGCGCTGCACTCGTTGAAGCGGGCAAAAGCCACGGCGTTAAGGTGGTCCTCACCGTAACCATGTTCGATAGCGATGAAATCCGGGAGGTTCTCTCAACTCCAGAAAACCGAGACCGCGCCATCCAAAACCTGCTGACTCTCGTTCAAGACGCGGGCGGCGAGGGAATCAATATAGATTTTGAATTTGTCCCAGCCCCACAAGCCGGTGAGAGTCCGAGTCCAAAAGAAAACTTCGTAACCTTCATGCAAGACTTAACGACTGCTTTTCACGCGGCCATCGACAACAGTCACGTAAGCCTTGCCACGCCGGCCATCGATTGGGGCGGAACCTACGACTACGATGCCTTGGCTCTAAGCACCGATGGTCTCATGATCATGGGCTATGGCTACCACTGGTCAGGCGGGAACCCCGGTCCACTGGCGCCTATTGTGGGCGGCGGAATCTGGGGCCAGCACAGCTTAACGTGGACCATTGAAGATTATTTTACCTATGGCGGGGAAGAAAACAGAGACCGTTTTATTCTCGGCTTACCGCTCTACGGGCGAAGCTGGCCCAGCACAGATTTGAATGTCCCCGGAACCGGAACCGCAACCGGCCCGGCCTTAAGCCTTGCCGGCTGTGACCAATCTTTTGTTGCCGGTAAGCTCTGGGACGAAACGACCAGCACACCTTACAAACTCTATATGGAAGGTGATGTCCCGACTCAGCTTTTTTGCGAAGATATTGAGAGTATGCGCGCCAAGTTTGAACTCATTGAGTCTTATGACCTTGGCGGGGTCATGTTTTGGGATGTCGGTAAGGTAAGCGGGAGCCATCCCGTGTGGCCAGAAGCTTCGACTGCCTACGCCGCTGAGCCTAGCCTCGATGATCCATCGGATGCCTCTGAAGCTACCGACACATCCGATCCCTCAGACGCATCAGATGCCGCCGACCCAAGCCAAACCATAGATAGCGACCAGCCCAGCGAGCCACAGGAATCTGACCCATCGGACAGCGGCTCCTCAGATCCCGCAACCGGCGACAACACGGATGCGTCAGATCCCTCTGATAGTGAAGAGGGAGGATGCCAAGCTGCCCAAGGAGAATCTCTGTGGACCCTGCTCATGTTACTGAGCTTTTTCGTTATACGTCGTCGAACTCAGTCGTCATGGGGAAAGCCTCCTCTCCGCTAAGCACCAGAAGCCCAAAGGCTAAACGTCCATGATTCAGCTTTTTCATGTGTATAAAACCTACGGCAAGGACAAACATGCTTTGGCCGATATCACCCTCGAGGTGGAAAAAGGTGAATTCACATTTTTAACAGGTCCATCTGGAGCCGGGAAATCAACCTTCCTAAAGCTACTCTTCTGCGCGGAGATGCCAACCAGTGGTCAAGTCATGGTCAACGGCCACAACACCAGCCGGCTGCGCGGTAATTCCATCCCATACCTCCGGCGCAATATCGGTGTTGTCTTTCAAGATTTTAAACTCCTATCCAGGCGGACCGTGGCACAAAATGTAGCCATCAGCCTGCAAATCCTTGGGCGCGACCCTGCAGAAGTTCATAGACGCACGTTTAATATCCTTAAAGAGGTTGGACTGGGTCACAAAATGAACGAACTCCCCGATAGCCTCTCCGGCGGCGAGCAACAGCGCGTTGCGATTGCGCGGGCGCTGGTCGGTGACCCACAAATTCTGATCGCCGATGAGCCCACTGGCAATCTCGATGCTCAACGCGCCAAAGAAATCTTAAACCTTCTTGAGTACGCCAACAGCCGAGGTACCACAGTGCTGCTTGCCACCCACGACCGAACGCTCTTAGAAAGTCACCGCGGCCGAGTGATTCGCTTGGAAAACGGAAGGCTTACCAACGGATGATGGCAAACCTGCGATATTTTGTTGGGCAAACCTTCAGCGCGCTCAAACGCTCTGCATGGAGTAGCTTGCTCACAAGCTCAACCATTTGCTTGGCACTTCTGATTCCCGCGTTTTACGTCACCACGCTGCAAAACCTAGAAAGCCTCACCTTGGTCTGGGGGCGCTCCGCCAATATCGTGGTAGTGCTCGCCGACGGTCTGAGCCCTGAAGCTCAAGATACACTGGATTCCGAACTCGGCACTTTACCTGGTGTCTCAAAAACCCATCCCGTCAGTCCTGAAGAAGCATTAACTCGTTTCAAGGCTCGAGGGCCCAAAGCCGCCGAGCTTGTAGAAGGCGTTTCGCCGGATATTTTACCCAGTACCATCGAAATTACACTCGCCACTGGTTTTGCCGAACTTGAAGCCATCGAAAATCTTGCAGCACAGATTCAAACGATGTCCAACATCGACGAAGTCGATTACGGGCAAGACGAGTTTGCGCAACTTGAAAACTTAGTTGCAGGTCTGCGTTATGGCGGAGTTGGTATTGGTCTGCTGATTTTTCTAGCGACCTCCCTCATCGTCGCCAACACCATTCGCCTCAACGTTTATGCTCACCGTGACGAAATCTCTATTTTGAGACTCGTGGGTGCGACCCACTGGTTTATTCGTTTGCCCTTTATCTTAGAGGGAGCCTTTTGGGGCCTTACCGGCGGGCTCTTGGCCTCGGCTCTGCTCTGGGCAAGCCAACAAGTTGTGGCTCCTCAGCTCAGCTTGCTTTTCGCAGACACCCTTTCCGGAATGGACATCGTGCTCTTCAGCACATCCACCGCGTTCACTTTGGTTGCCACGGGGCTTGTTCTCGGAACCTTTGGAAGCGCCATGGCCGTGCGCCGTTTTCTGGACGCCGACGCATGAACCCAGTTCTCGTCGCAGTATTTTGTACCCTGCACCTTAGCGCGCCCTCGCAAGATCCCAGCGCTCTTCTTCAAAGCCTGCGAAGCCTAGACCGGCAACTGGTCCAACTTGAAGGCGAATTGGCCACATTGAAAAGCCAAGAAGGCAAGTTGCAAGAGCAAATAGCGAGCCTTGATGTTGCGCTGAGCGAAACCGGACTTAAGCAGGTCAGAGTTAGAGCTGACCTAAAGAAAAGAGTGCGAGCACTCAACAACATGCCGGGCGGTGCACGGATGATTGCCCTGGGGCAGGCCAATTCTCTCAAAGATTATTTGGAGCTTTCCCGCATGCTTCGCTGGGTCGCCAACCATGACCAAAAATTGAAAAGTCAGCACCAAGAAGAAGCCAATAAAACCCAGCTCCTTAAAAACAAAAGGCAATCAAGCTTAAACATTCTCTCTGAAATATCTGCGGATATTAAAAGCAGGCGAGAGAACCTGGGGCTTCAGCGCCGAAGCCGAATTGAAACCACCCAAACCCTATTGGGCAATGCAAGCCACCTTGAACTTCTCTCAGGTGCCCATCGCCAAGCTTACCAAAGGCTGGAGAACACCTTTCGTAAATTAAAACCTGCCACCGGTCTGTCACGAATATTTTCTCAAAATAAGCGTTCATTGCCCTGGCCTCTCATCGCACCCGTCGAAGTGGGCTATGGAACGGTAAGAGAACTTGCCTATGGTACGCGGCTCACCAATTTTGGGCTCCTGCTTAAACCCGCCTCGGGCACCCCGGTGCAATCTGTATTCGACGGGACCGTCGTCTACGCCGACTGGCTTGACGGTTATGGGCAGCTCACCATCGTTGACCATGGGCGCGGTTACCACAGTCTCTACGGCCACCTTGCCACCATTGAAGTCGAGGTTGGGGAAATCATAAAAACAGGCTCAACCCTCGGGACCGCAGGCGACACGGGATCATGGACGGGAACGAGGCTCTATTTTGAAATCCGCAGCCAAGGCCAAGCTCAAGACCCTGTGCTTTGGTTAAGGCGATAACGGACGATGAAGCTCAAACGTCTCTGGAAAAATCGAATCATCTACCTTCTTCTAGGGCTTTTACTTGGAGCGGGTTTGCCCGCGGCGGCTAAAGTCGTCAAGCAAGATGCCGTATACGCATGGCTCACCGTGTTTGCCGAAGTACTCGAGCATATCGAAAATCAATATGTGGAAGTATTATCTCAGGACAGTTTAGCTCAAGGAGCCATCGGGGGCCTTCTTAGCAAGCTCGACGACAACTCCAAGTACTACAGTCCTCAAGATTTTCGTAAACTTCTCGAAACAACGGGCGGCGAATATGGCGGCGTCGGGCTTGAACTTGCCTTCATCAATTCGCAACACCGTATTGTGCGCGTTTTAAATCATTCCCCAGCTCAAGATGCGGGGCTTGAGCCCCAAGACGTTATCGTCGCCGTCGATGGTACACCCATCAGTCAATTTTCAACCCTGGAGCTTCGCGACTTATTGCGCGGCCCAGTCGATACCCGGCTCGTACTCAGTGTCATGCGCGAGAGCTTTATCAAGCCTTGGAATTTTACCCTCACCCGGCAGTGGGTTCGTAAACCCGCACTGCAAGTCCAGGATATCGAGCCTGGTATTCGCTATATTCACATTGAGCTTTTCAGTAGAGGTGTCGCCCGAGACCTACAGGCTCATTTATTGGGCCCCGACCAGCCCAAAGCTGTCATCCTCGATTTACGAGACAATCCCGGCGGTCTCTTTAATGAGGCCGTGGCCGCCGCCGATCTGTTTTTGAGTGATGGAACCATTGTAAGTGCGGCTGGCCGCGGCGGCGTCATTCTTGAATCTCGTCAAGCAAAATCGAGCCGTACTCTAACGCGCGCGCCTGTGGCGATATTATTAAATCAAAAGAGTGCTTCGGCCGCGGAGATACTGGCAGGCGCCTTACAAGACCAAAAGCGTGCTCGCGTTTTTGGAGAAGTGAGCTACGGCAAGGGCTCGGTTCAGAATATCATCGACCTCTCAAATGGAGCCGGTCTCAAAATGACAGTAGCGCGCTACCTCACCCCAAACGGCAGAAGCATCGAAGGCCGAGGTATTAAGCCTGACGTGCAGGTCAAAGCATCAGCCAAGCGAGATAAGCCCTTAGAGGCATCTTTGAGGTGGGTGAAGAGCCAGCTTTAAGCCTCGGGCCAAAACCCGTGCGTTAGCTTGTAGCGATCTGCTTCACCTTTTGCACCGCCCGGAGCAAAAGACTCAACTGCCGCCGCCAATGCTGCATCATCATGAGAAACTCGCTCAGTAGAGTTCTGAGGGGTTGCCACACTTTCAAGATGAAGCGTTTGGGTCGGAAACGCGAAGCTCACACCAAGCTCTTGGGCAAGGTTCATAATGTCTAGGAGAAGATTGTGCTTCTCGGTAAGCTCTGTGGTCCAGCTATCGGTCTTAAAAAACGCGTAAACCAATACATTGAGTGAGCTGTCGCCAAAGGAGTTGAAATGTACTTCGTAATACTCCTGACGGACGACGGGGTTATTCTTTAAAACCGCCCGAATACCTTCAACAAAAGCCTGCATCTGTTTGGGCGTCGTATCGTAGGTCAGCCCGAGTATCGTTTTAAAACGTCTAAATTCCCGGGCGCCGAAGTTATCAACCACACTATCTGCCACCCGAGAGTTAGGAATGCTTATCAGCGAGTTGTAGAATGTACGAATACGGGTTGAGCGAAAGCCCACGCTTTCCACCACACCTTCACTGCCGCCCACACTGACCCAATCGCCAATTTGAAAGGGCCGGCTGGCAAAAATAGTGGCAGAGCCGAAAAGGTTGGCAATGGTGTCTTTAGCTGCCAAAGCAAAGGCCAAACCACCGATGCCCAAGCCGGCGATTAACGAGGCCACATCGTAATTCATGTTTTGTAGGATAAAGACCGTACCGATACTGACGATAAAGATCTTCATGGCTCTGCGGGCAAGCGGCACCAATTGGTCATCGAGTTTGGTGTCGGTGAGGTTAGCGCGCTGCTCAAGCCAAGCGGTCAGCAAGTCAACAACGCGGTAAAGCGCCACCACCGCCGAAATGGCACAAGCCAGCCTTAGGCCCAAAAGAAGCAGTTGATTAAACTTCACCGGGAGCAGCAAAAGAGGCATTACAAAAATAGCCAGCCCCGAAGCAACCAAAGTCCCAAGCGGGTTACCCACTTGGATTAACAAAGTGTCATCTACAACCATCTTAAATTTTCGCATGGTCAAGCTTGCCTGCGCTTTAAAAATGGCCCGGGTTATCACCCGCGTCACCAAGGCAAGAAATAACAAAGCCAAGAGAGCTACAAACTGCCAAACAGCGGCGCCCAAGAACTTCACTTGCATCCAAGATGGTAGGCTTCTGACAAACCCATGGGTATCAATCACAAACACGGAGCGGTAAATCGCAGGAATCCGTGCCACAGTGCGGGCGCTCCACAACCAATCATCGCCAATGCGTTCGATAAACATATCCGGCTCAGCTGGGCTGAGAAGATAGCGGGATTTTCCGTCTTCGGCCTTAAAGTCGGTCACCGTTGGCAAGGCTTCAAGCTTTACGAAAATACCTTTCGCATCTAGAACTTCGATGATTTGCTGAGCGCGTTTGGCCGCGATGCCTTTGTCTTGCTCGCCTGTGAGGTTCAGGCAGAGGGCTGCTTTTTTGGGGTCGTAACTTTCTGGCTGTAACCAATCCAGTAGAGTCTTCACGGCGTCATGTGGGTTTGCACAACTTGACGTGGGAGCCGCCGAAGCAAGGCTCGTTCCGAAGGTTAAAACCAAAACAACGGCGAATATCCATTTGAGTGACTTACTTTTCATGCCGAAGATCTACACCTACAGTCTGACCATCTCAAGCTGCCGCCGCTCCACATCGGCCTTGTAGGTGACAAAAAGAGAGGCTATGAGCTAAAAGATAGAGACACATGGAGTAGTCGTGACCTCAAGCCTGACCATCATTGAACCCATCCCAGCCTACAAAGCCCATTTTGGCGAGCGAGTAGCCCAAAACCCACGCGGTGAACTCAAGCGGGCAAATGTTGAGGTTTTACAGATCAATCTGGGTAAACGCTGCAATCAAGCCTGTCACCATTGTCATGTTGATGCCGGACCTAAGCGGCAAGAAGAGATGAACGAAAAGACAGCCGAGCGATTGGTAGAGCTTCTTCGCGAGTCTCCTGAAACAACCACCCTCGATATCACCGGCGGTGCACCAGAGCTCAACGCCAACTTTCGTTACCTCGTCCAAACCGCACGTAAAATGGGCAAAAAGGTCATCGACCGCTGCAACCTCAGCATTCTCTTTGAACCCGGCCAAGAAACTCTGGCTGAGTTCCTTGCAGATCAAGGGGTCGAAATCACAGCAAGCCTTCCTTGCTACAGCCAAGAAAATGTCGACAAACAGCGCGGCAAAGGTATCTTTGACAAAAGTATTCGGGGCCTTCAACTGCTCAACCAGCTCGGCTACGGCAAGCCCGGAAGCGGTCTTGAACTCCACTTGGTCTACAACCCCGGCGGCGCCTTTTTACCTCCCGCCCAAGCTCAGCTCGAACTCGCTTACAAAGACAAGCTCATGGAAGATTTCGGGATCGTATTCAACAACCTTTTTACCATCACCAATCTTCCAATCAGCCGGTTTCGAAAAAGCCTTGAGCGCGGTGGGCAACTCCCAAGCTACATGCAGCTCCTAGAAGAGAACTATAATGAGGGCACTTTAGAAAATCTCATGTGCCGCTTTCAAGTCAGCGTAGGCTGGCAGGGTCATCTCTATGATTGCGATTTCAACCAAATGTTAGACATACCAACGTCCACACAGCTGGCCGTCAGACCGACGATTTGGGATATCGAATCACTCTCTGATTTGAGCCGAGGTCCTATAGCAGTTGAAAACCATTGCTATGGCTGCACCGCCGGTGCGGGATCGAGCTGCGGCGGATCTCTGGCCTGATCGTACGTTTTTCTCTCTAAATTCCACAACACCTACATCTAGATTCGCTCCGAGCGTGATCCACGTCACGATCTCAGTTCGAGATCCTTTGGTAAATTAGACGGGTCTAACATCGGCGAGGGGATAGGTGGGTTTTGATTGCTGCAGATTGAAACCACATGAAAAGGGGAAATTTATGAAACTGTTATTTGCGATTATTGGAACCGCTTTAATTCTTGCGGCAATGTTTTTGGGCTCGAGTCTGTGGATGTTTTTTAATATCCCGTCGATCCTGATCGTCATCGGCGGAATGGTTTGCTTCAGCTTGGCGCATCACGACGCTGGCGATATCAAAGCGGCCATCCAAAATGCTCTGGGAAGCGAGCCATCACCCAACCTGCAAAAAGATATCTCTGTCTTGGCAACGCTTCGTAAGACCACCTACGGCAGTGGTGTGGCTGGCACCCTTATCGGATTGATACAAATGCTAGAACAACTAGATGACCGGTCTTCCATTGGCCCTGCCATGGCCGTTGCGCTGCTCACGGCATTTTACTCCGTGCTCATCGTAGAATTTATGATTGACCCGCTGACCAATAGAATTTTGAGTCGAGCCAATACCGGGGAACAAGGTAGACCTATAGCGCCAGCAGCTCAGTCTACTCATGCTATCGGTATTGTGTTTTGTACCGTGATTTGTTTTTTCATTTTAATCTTAGCATTAAATTAAAAAAAAACGCGGCCTCACTGATAAAGGTGAGACCGCGATTCTAATTTTTTACAAGCTTGCGCACTGAAAGTTAGGGAGCCCCCTCCCCTTCTTTAGAACTGTGCAGACTCAGTAGACTCTTCAAGAGCAAGTGTTGAAGAAGTACCACCGCTGATTACAGTGCTTACTGCGTCAAAGTAACCTGTACCAACTTCACGCTGGTGACGGGTTGCAGTGTAACCGATTTCTTCGCTTGCAAATTCTTTTTGCTGAAGCGCAGAGTAAGCAGCCATGCCGTTGTCACGGTAGCCAGTAGAAAGTTCAAACATGCTCATGTTGAGGCTGTGGAAACCTGCAAGTGTAACAAACTGATACTTGTATCCCATGGCGCCGAGTTCACGCTGAAACTTAGCGATGGTTGCATCGTCAAGGTTAGACTTCCAGTTAAACGATGGAGAGCAGTTGTAAGACAACATCTTGCCCGGGAACTTCGCGTGAATGCCTTCAGCAAATTTCTTCGCTTCTTCAAGGCAAGGCGTTGAAGTTTCGCACCAGATGAGGTCGCAGTACGGAGCGTATGCAAGACCGCGGGCAATCGCCTGATCCAGTCCACCCTTGATACGGTAGAAACCTTCAGCAGTTCGCTCACCGGTCATGAATTCATGATCGCGTGGGTCGATGTCGCTGGTGATAAGACGTGCGCTGTCTGCATCGGTACGTGCCATCAAAAGAGTTGGTACGTTGCAAACATCGGCTGCAAGACGCGCTGCAGTCAAAGTCTTGATGAACTGCTGAGTCGGTACGAGTACCTTACCGCCTAAGTGTCCACACTTCTTCTCACTGGAAAGCTGATCTTCGAAGTGTACGCCTGCTGCGCCGCCGTCGATCATACCCTTCATGAGTTCAAAAGCGTTCAGCGGGCCACCAAAGCCAGCTTCAGCATCAGCCACGATAGGCGCGAACCAGTGCTTGCTCATTTCGCCTTCAGCGTTTTCAATCTGGTCAGCACGCTGAAGCGCCTGGTTGATTCGCTTGACGAGCTGAGGAACTGAGTTTGCTGGGTACAAGCTTTGATCCGGGTACATTTGACCGGAAATGTTGGCATCCGCAGCACACTGCCAACCACTGCAATAAATTGCTTTAAGACCAGCGCGAACTTGTTGCATTGCCTGGTTACCAGTCATGGCACCGAGTGAGTGTACATAATCTTCAGTGTGGAGAAGGTCCCACAAACGGCGAGCACCAAGGTCAGCAAGTGTGTACTTGATATCTACGGTTCCACGAAGACGAGCCACGTCTTCAGGAGTGTAGTCACGGGTGATTCCCGCCCAACGCTCTTCTTGAAACTTTTGCTCTTCAGTGGTCAGTTCTGTTTGATCTTTAGGCATCAACATCTCAGGGACTCCTTAAGGGGGTACTAGTTATTTGGGTCTAGTTCGACGCTTGCGTCGTAATAAGCTGCTCATAAGCTGGCAGAGTTAAAAATTCTTCAAAATGGGAAGCGGTCGAAAGGCCTTCGAATAAAGCACGTGCCTGACTGTATTTACCGCTGGTAAATCGCTCTTGGCCGACTTCTTCGCTTACCTTCTTCATTTCTTCACTTAACGTCGCCCGAAAAAGTTCCGGTGTGACGGTTCGTCCATCTTCCAAGGCCGCGCCATGGCGAATCCACTGCCAGAGCTGAGCGCGGGAGATTTCAGCGGTCGCCGCATCTTCCATCAAGTTGTAGAGCGGAACGCAGCCTACGCCGCGAAGCCATGATTCGATGTATTGAACACCCACGCTGATATTTTCGCGTAGGCCAGTCTCTGTCAGCGTACCTTCTGGATGCTGGAGCAGATCTGATTCTTCAACCTTCAAATCGTCTAACGTCTTCTCAATTTGATTCGCAGTCTTCATGTGCGCATCAAAAATTTCCTTTGCCAAAGGAACAAGCGCCGGGTGTGCAACCCATGTACCATCGTGGCCATCCGTTACTTCACGTAGCTTGTCATTCTTAACCTTGTTTAAGGCTTTCTCGTTGGCTTCTGGATCATTCTTGATTGGGATCTGAGCGGCCATGCCGCCCATGGAATGAACACCGCGCTTATGACAGGTTTGAATCGCAAGCTGTGCGTAACTACGCATAAAGTGCTGAGTCATACCAACTTGGCCGCGGTCAGGAACCACGCAGCTGTCTGAGTTACGGATGGTCTTGATGTAGCTGAAGATATAGTCCCAGCGTCCACAGTTAAGGCCTGCTGAGTGGCAACGAAGTTCATAAAGAATTTCGTCCATCTCAAAAGCCGCTGGAAGAGTTTCAATCAGGCAAGTCGCCTTGATGGTGCCCTTAGGGATTCCTACGAACTTCTGGCTGTACAAGAAGACGTCATTCCAGAGACGCGCCTCTAAGTGACTCTCCATCTTTGGCAGGTAGAAGTAAGGGCCAGTACCACGCTCTAAAAGCGCTTTGGCGTTATGGAAGAAATAGAGACCAAAATCGAAAAGTCCTGCAGGTACAGCATGGCCGTCAACCTTGAGGTGCTTTTCCCACAAGTGCCAGCCGCGAGGGCGAACAATCAAAGTGGCGATGGTGTCGTTGAGCTTGTAGCTCTTGTTCTTTTTCGGGTCGTGAAAATCAATGGTACGCCGAACCGCATCATGAAGGTTGATTTGACCTTCGACCATGTTCGCCCATGTTGGCGCCGATGAATCCTCGCAGTCTGCCATAAAGCAGCTCGCGCCAGAGTTCAGAGCGTTGATAATCATTTTGCGGTCAACTGGGCCAGTAATCTCAACCCGTCGGTCCAAGAGATCTTCAGGAAGTTTTGCAACTTTCCAATCGCGTTCGCGAATCGTCTTGGTCTCTTCGAGAAAACCAGGTCGTTCACCGGCATCGAAACGTGCCTGACGCAGTCGACGTTGATCAAGTAACTCCTCGACGCGGCTTGTGTAAGTCCGTGCCAGTGATGCGATGAATTCAAGAGCATCCATACTTAAGATATGCTGATAGCCTTCTTCAATGGTGCCAGTTAATTCAACGCCGTTTGGAGTTGGAAGTGTTTCAGTTGTGTAACCCATGCGTGACCTCCAGGTGATTGACGCTATGCATTGTAAATTTACTGACTATTCCATTCTGGTCAATAAGTTTCTTTGATTCAGCTAGTTACAGGTGTTGCATTTTGTAAATGTTACAGTGTAAACTTGTAAAAAGTTTACAAGCGGCTCACTTAGGACACAAAATGGCAGAATCACGGCTCGGCTCAAAAGTGCGTAGTTTACGCAGGCGACAGGGACTCACACAGGCAAAATTAGCTGAAAATCTGGGCATTTCCACCAGTTACTTGAACTTGATTGAGAACAATCGCAGGCCTCTTTCTGCCCCCGTTCTCATCAAACTTGCACAGCTATTTCAGGTCGATTTACAGACGTTTGCCAGCGACGAAGAGGGCGAACTCCTGGCCGAACTGATGGAAGTATTCGGAGATCCGATCTTTGATCCCTATGAATTAAGCGGCAACGACGTACGTGAACTCGCCAGCCACAACCCTTCCGTGGGCCGTGCGGTCCTCGGAATGTACCGTTCCTACCGAGAATCGCGTGAATCTGTGCAAAGCCTCGCCACCCATCTATCGGATGGGCGAAGCGGCCCCACGATGGACGCAACCCACTTACCCACCGAAGAAGTCAGTGATTTCGTTCAAAGAAATAGTAATTATTTCCCTGACTTAGAGGCCGGCGCAGAGAAGATTCGCCGTGAAGCGAGCATCGAGCATGAGGACCTCTTTACGTGTTTATCGCGCTATCTCGACGACTATCACGGTGTTCGGGTCAAAATTAAGAAGATCGGCTCAATGAAGGGCGCCATTCGCCGCTTTGATACCAGTAAACGTATTCTCTATCTATCCGAGGTCCTGCGACGCGGAAGTCGTAACTTCCAGCTTGCGCACCAAATCGGCCTTATGACTCAAGAGGAGACCTTAACCCGTTTGAGTCAAAATGAGATTTTAACCAACAATGACTCTCGCGCACTTTGCAGAGTGGCCTTAGCAAACTATTTCGCTGGCGCTGTGCTGATGCCCTATCAGGAGTTTCTAGAGGCTGCTCGCGCAGAACGTTATGACATCGAACTCCTCGGTCACCGCTTTCGAACAAGCTTCGAGCAGGTTTGTCACCGCCTTACGAGCTTACGGAAAAAAGGTGCTGAAGGTATTCCCTTTCACTTGGTTCGGATTGATATTGCCGGCAACATCTCAAAACGATTCACAGCTTCCGGCTTACGGTTTGCACGCTACAATGCTGCATGCCCGCGCTGGAACGTTCACAAAGCATTTACCACGCCTGGTATGATACGGATTCAGCTTTCGACCATGCCCGACGGTAGAAATTTTTTCTGCATTGCCAGAACACTTGAAAAGAGTGTGAGCGGCTATAAAAGCGAGCATCACGTCCAGGCCATTGGAATGGGCTGCGATGTGCGTTTCGCTGAAGACCTTGTTTATTCGGACGGAGTGGACTTGAAGAGCGATGAAGCCAGCCTGAAGGTTGGAATCACCTGTAGGCTTTGCGAGCGCATGGATTGTGAACAAAGAGCTTTCCCACCTCTTCAGCACCCACTGCAAATCAACGAGAATGTTCGAGGTGCATCATTCTTTGCACCTGTTGGCGAAAACAAGCGGCTGCCCGATTAAGAATCGTTAAAGTCCTCAGCCTCAACGCACGTATACGCTGCCATATTGTAAATGGCCTCAGCGGTAGATCCTCTCGGCAACACATTGACCGGTTTATTCATTCCCAGAACAATGGGCCCCACACACTCTGCTCCGCCGATTCGCTCCATCAATTTATAGGCAACGTTTGCCGATTCCAGAGATGGGAAGATGAGAACGTTGGCATCACCCTGAATATTTGAAAACGGAAACTCGCTGCTGGCAATTCCGGGATCTAGGGCATACTCAACCTGCATTTCCCCATCGACAATCATAGTAGGATCGATCGCATGCAGGATTTCCGTAGCGTGGCTCACCTTTGTTGCGAAAGGATGAGGGCTTGAGCCAAAGTTTGAAAATGAGATCATGGCCACTCGAGGTTCCAGGTCAAAGCGCTTAACCTCTTGCGCCGTAAGCCGGGCTATCTCAGCCATTTGCTCAGCACTTGGCTCAATATTGATGGTGGTGTCGGCAAAAAATAGGGTTCGCTCTTTTTGCAGCACCACATACATGCCGGCTACGCTTTTGACGTCTTCACGCAAACCAATGATTTGCAACGCTGGCCGAATCGTATCCGCGTAATTCATCGACACGCCACTTACCAACCCGTCGACATCACCGCCTCGAAGCATCATCATCCCAAAATGGACAGGGTCATACATATCGAGGGCAGCTTGCTTAAGATGAATTCCTTTTCGTTGCCGTAATTTATAATAGATATCGGTGTACTTTTCGTGCTCAGGGCTCTTGGTGGGATCAACGAGAGCGATCCCGTCTAAACTGATACCCACGGCCTCCGCCTTGGCCCGAATCAACGACTCCTCGCCCAAAACAACAGGGTGACAAATCCCTGTTTGTACGAGTTCTTGGCAAGCTCGCAAAATTCGCACTTTATGGCCTTCTGGAAAAACAAGCCGCTTCGGGTTTAAACGCGCCTTCGTACTGATTTGGCTCATCACCTCCCGGCGACGCCCCAAAAATGAAGCCAGATGCTGGCGATAATCGTTCATGCTGGAGATAGGCCGCGAAGCTACCCCTGATTTCTCAGCAGCTTCCGCAACCGCTGGAGCAACCCAAAGTAAGACCCGGTGGTCGACGGGTTTTGGAATGAGGTAATCTCTACCAAACTTTATCTCTTCACCGCCGTAGGCCTCGCGAACAGAATCCGGCACATCTTCTCGGGCGAGTTCACCGATTGCCCGGGCAGCCGCCATTTCCATTTCTTTTGTGACTGTGGTCGCACCGCAATCCAGAGCACCTCGAAAGATGTAAGGGAAACCCAAAACATTGTTTACTTGGTTGGGGTAATCGCTGCGCCCCGTTGCCAAAATCACATCGTCTCTTGCAGCCTTTGCTTCCGGATAACCTATTTCAGGATCTGGGTTAGCAAGAGCAAATACGATGGGATCCTTGGCCATGGACCGGACCATGTCTTGGCTTACAAGCCCTCCAACACTCAAACCAATAAAAACGTCGGCGCCCTCCATGACCTCTGCAAGGCTTCGGCATTTTGTATCAGTTGCGATCTCAGTGAGGACTTCATCAAGCCCGTCACGCCCGGTGTAAATCACCCCGTCTTTATCGCAATGAATGATCTTGCTTCGCTGCGCACCAAAAAGGCAAAGCAGGCGGCTCACAGCAATCGCGGCTGCACCTGCCCCTGAAAAGGCTATCTTACAATCACTCAACTCTTTATTGGCGATTTTCGTTGCGTTGAGAAGCGCGGCAGACGCAATGATTGCGGTGCCATGCTGGTCATCATGAAAGACCGGGATGTTCATCAACTCGCGTAACTTTTTCTCAATATAGAAACACTCAGGGGCTTTAATATCCTCTAAGTTGATCCCACCAAAAGTTGGCTCAAGCGCCTTAACAATCTTCACAAACGCTTCAGGGTCTTTCTCATCCACTTCAATGTCGAAAACATCGATTCCTGCAAACCGCTTAAATAAAACCGCCTTGCCTTCCATCACAGGCTTGCTTGCCAAGGGCCCAATATCACCAAGGCCAAGGACAGCTGTTCCGTTGGTCACAACCGCAACAAGGTTTCCCCGCGCGGTGTAGTCGGCAGCCTTTTTTGGGTTTTTATGAATTTCCAAACAAGGGACCGCAACACCTGGAGTATACGCCAACGACAAATCTCGTTGAGAAGAACATGGCTTGGTCGGAACCACTTCGATTTTACCCGCAGGCGCTCTCGAGTGGTAGTCGAGGGCCATCTTACTGCGGTCCTTATTGCGATCCTTTGCCATTGTTCACCTCAAGATTTAAAGACGATCATCTTTTCGCGGGACATCTCTTTAACTGCATCTGCAACACCGCCCAGCGTAAGACCGGACTCTCCGTGACCACCAAACGGCATCGAATCAATTCGAAAGGCACTGTGGTCGTTGATCATCACGGCGGCCGCGGCCAACTCCTTACTCACCGCCAGTCCTATATTGAGACTATTGGTGAATACGCCAGCCTGAAAAGCCCATGGTAAGCGGTTGGACCATTGAATCGGTTCTTCAATTTTTCGATAACCGTTAACACAAATAACAGGTCCGAAAATCTCTTCGTTCATTACTTTCGTGCTGCCTGGTGCATCTACAATCACCGTGGGTGAATAGCATTGATTGGCCAAGCCTCGTCCACCGCATGTAATCTCGCCGCCTTGCTTATCCGCCTCGCCGGCCCATGCATTGATTCGCTCAATTTCCTGCGCACGAATAAGAGGTCCCACCTGGGTTTTCTCATCCGTTGGATCTCCAACAATAAGTTGGGCGGCGCCCTCATTAAGGCGTTCTACAAGTTCACGCTTAATCTGGTGATGAGCAAATACCCTCTGCACGCTCACACAGACTTGTCCGGCGTGGTAATAACCGCCTCTTAAGAGGGCGGGGACTACTTTCGATAAATCGGCATCTTCGTGAACGATCACTGGAGCCGCGCCACCGTGCTCGAGTACACACCTAACACCTGGTGCAAGTGTACTGCGCAATTTCCAGCCCACCTTCGAACTTCCAATAAAGCTAAAGAGCGCCATTCTAGAATCACTGGCCAACTGAGCGGCCTGTTCATTGGTACAGGGAATTGGAATTAAAAGTTCATCCGGCAACCCGGCCTCTCGGAACAATTCAACAAGGGCCATGCAGCATGTGGGCGTGGCGGGAGCCGGCTTAATCAACACAGGGCAACCTGCCGCAACGGCCGGTCCAACCTGATGAGCGAGAAGGTTCAAAGGGTGGTTGAAGGCACTGAAAGCCAACACCACGCCAATCGGTTCTCGAGTGGTCATGGCCAAGCGTCCATGCGACCGAGGTGTCGAACCCATAGGTATCTCTCGGCCAGAGTTTCGCGTGGCCTCTTGCGCACACAAGAGTAAGGTCTGCGAAGCACGCTCAACTTCAACCCGAGCATCCTGCAAAGGCTTACCGCCTTCTCGTGCTATCAAGAGGGCAAAGTGCTCAGCTCGCTCTGCAATGGCTTGAGAAACGGCCTTGAGAATACGCGCGCGCTCATAAGGAGCAAGGGCATGCCGCGCAGAAGCTGCGCCCGCAATATCCAAGGCTGCGTTGAGGCCCTCCTCACTTAGGAGCTCAACCTTGCCCATCACGTTGCCAGAATATGGCTCTTTAACCTCGTGCCACTCGGGCTTGTGCTCAGTAAAGCCAGGAACGGCCAAACCATACTCTTCACGAAACATGGCATCTCCTCGTTTCTAATGGTATTTGTAACACTGCTAGGGACTTAGATGCGAGTATCGTGAGGCACCAAGTCATCCTCACGCGTTAAGATTAAAGAGAGCAATCATGGTTGAAAAAAATAGCAGTTGGGTTTGGATACACTTCACCTGGATCTGCTTGCTGGCAACCCTTGGCTGCCAATCTGCTGAAGCCGCCTCTAAGACCAGCTCGCAATTAAAGCCCGGCAGTGTTTGTACACTCCAGGGCAACCTCAATATTCGCAATAAAGCCCAAAGAAGAAATATAAAAATCACCGCACTGAGTCAGGGCGACACCTTTGAGATCGTACGATACCACCGGGTGTGGGTCCGCATTCGAGTTGAGGGAAAGATTGCCTTTGCAGCGCCCCAAGGCCTCAAAAAACTGTGCACACCCAAACCCGCACCAACTGAGCCTGAACCACCAGTAGAAACCCCGGTCATTGCGCAGACTCAGCCCAATGTCCAAGAGTCGCCAGCCGAAACAGCCGAGGTGAAGCCACTCACTCAAGAACCGGCGCCCCAACCTGTGGAAGAAAAGCCAGCTCCCGAGCCCATCACAGCCAAAACCACAAAGGCCGCAGCGGTTAAGATGGCTGATTTGCCTCCGATGACCGTAGAGACCGAAGCACATATTTCACAGGGAGCATGGGTTGCCCTCGGAACAGGAGCGGCCGGGATTGGGGCAGCTGCCTATTTTGTGACTCAGCTAACGAAACAAGATGAAGCGAGAACCGGACAATATGCGCTGATTACCGGAACTGCCGGGCTCATGGCCTTAGTGGTCGGCTTTTCTTATATTTTGTACCCAGAGATCCGAACCAAAGCCCCAAGTCCGAAAGATTCAGAGGCCATATCCACCCAAATTCTCCTTGGCCCAAATTCCATTGGCCTCGCCGGTGAATTCTAGAGCAATCAGCCGCTGGCCAAAGATCGAAGTTTGACCGCTCAGTGCAAAGCTTTTCCCCATAATCTTGACTACTTAGCAGGGATCCCTTAGAGGTAGCGCCTTCATGACGGCTCCTCCACCACGCCGGGGGGGAACGCTAACATATATGAGGTGAATCATGGCGCTGGAAACCACAAAGAAAGCTGAAATTGTTGAGAAATTTAAAACTCATGACGGAGACACTGGTTCTCCTGAAGTTCAGGTAGCGCTTCTTACAGAGCGTATTAACGGCCTGACTGACCATTTTAAAGCTCACAAAAAAGACCATCATAGCCGCCGCGGGCTGCTTTTGTTGGTCTCAAAGCGTAAGCGACTCCTTTCTTACCTGAAAGGTCGCAGTGTTGAGCGATATCGTACGCTCATCAAAGAACTCGGACTACGTAAGTAAGTCTAGAGTCAGTGAAGACCATACGACAAAAGACCGATTGACCCAGCCTGGCTATTGTAGTCGGGTCACGGGTGGTCGGTCTTTTTTTGTATGTGGACTAAGTTTCCGCAGTGGAAACAAGCGGTTGTCACGTGTGCTGTCCAAACCGCAACGTAGGTATTAGTCAGTAGGAAAAAGAGGAATTAGAAATGACTATGGTAGAAAAACAAGTTCAGGTTGGTGAAACAACGATCACCGTCCAAACCGGCAAGGTTGCAAAGCAAGCTTCCGGCTCAGTTATGATTTCAGCGGGCGGAACAACAGTTCTCGTTACAGCTGTTGGCTCAAAAGACGCTCGACCCGATATCGACTTCTTGCCGTTAACCGTCGATTACCAAGAGAAGATGTCTGCCGCGGGTAAAATCCCAGGTGGCTTCTTTAAGCGTGAAGGCCGTCTTCGTGAAAACGAAACCCTTACTTCTCGAATTATTGACCGCTCTATCCGCCCGCTCTTCGCTGACGGATGGCAGTCTGAAACACAAATTATTGCAACAGTATTCTCAGCCGATGCAGAGCATCCAGCTGACGCACTGGCACTGATTGGTGCTTCAACCGCATTGCACATCTCTGATCTTCCTTTCTTAGGACCGATTGCAGGTATTCGTGTTTGCCGCATCGACGGTAACTTGGTTGCAAACCCAAGCCACGAAGCGCAGCAAGATGCTGACATCAACCTTTTCGTAGCATCTAGCAAAGACGCCATCATGATGGTTGAAGGCGGTGCAGACGAAGCATCTGAATCAGACATCATTGACGCACTTCTTTTCGCTCACGAACAAGCACAAGCGGTTATCGCAATGCAAAACGAACTTCGTGAAGCATGCGGTAAAGAAAAGCGCGTTGTAACTCCAGCAGTTGTAGACGCTGACCTTGCTGCTAAAGTTGCAGACCTTGCAACTCAGTCAGTAACCGACGCTTACAGCGTTAAAGAAAAGATTGCTCGTTACGCAGCTCTTGATGCAGCGAAAAAAGACCTCGTTGCTAAGCTCGTTGAGCAAGACGAAACCATGGCTGCTCGCAAAGGCGAAATCAGCTCGATTTTCGGCGACCTCAAATACAACCTCGTTCGTAAGAAGATGGTTGCTGAGAACGTTCGTATCGATGGCCGAGGCCCTGCAGATGTTCGTGGCATTTCAACTGAGACAACCATTCTCGAGCGTACACACGGTTCAGCCCTGTTTACCCGCGGTGAAACACAGTCCATCGTAACTTGTACCCTCGGTACGAAGCAGGATGAGCAACGTGTTGATGGTCTTCTTGGTGATAGCTTTGAAAACTTCATGCTGCATTACAACTTCCCTCCATACTCTGTAGGTGAAGCTCGCTTCATGCGCGGCCCTGGCCGACGCGAAATCGGACACGGTAGCCTTGCTCACCGCGCTCTGAAGAAGCTGGTACAGTTCGGTGAAGACTTCCCGTACACCATTCGTATTCTCAGTGACATCACTGAGTCCAACGGTTCATCTTCCATGGCAACAGTTTGCGGTGGTTCAATGAGCATGATGGATGCTGGTGTTCCAATGAAAGCAGCATGCGCTGGTATCGCCATGGGTCTTATCCAAGAAGGCGACAAGATGATGATTCTCTCCGATATTCTCGGCGACGAAGATCACCTTGGCGACATGGACTTCAAAGTAGCTGGTACTGCCGAAGGCATCACCGCTATCCAGATGGACATCAAAATCACAGGTGTTACCCGTGAAGTGATGGAAACTGCACTGACTCAAGCACGTGAAGGTCGCTTGCACATCCTCGAAGAAATGGCCAAGACACTTGGCGATACTCGCGAAGAGATGAGCAACTTTGCACCTCGCATCACAAGCTTCAAGATCAGCCAAGACCGCATCCGCGACGTTATCGGACCGGGCGGAAAAGTTATCAAAGACATCATTGCTCGCACGGGTTGCCAGGTGAACATTGATGACGACGGTACTGTAAATGTTGCAAGCGCCGACGGCGAATCTGCATCACGCGCAGTGAAGATGATTAGAGACCTCACTCAAGAAGCTGAAGTAGGCAAGCTCTACCTCGGTAACGTTCGTAAGGTTACAGACTTCGGTGCATTCATCGAAATCTTCCCTGGAACAGACGGCCTCTGCCACATCTCTGAACTCGCTGATCGTCGCGTGAAGCAAGTTGAAGATGTTGTTCAAGAAGGTGATGAAGTTCTTGTGAAGTGCATCGGTGTTGAAAAAGGCCGTATTCGTCTTTCACGTAAAGAAGCCATCGCTGACGAGAAGAAGAGAAAAGAAGAAGAAGCTGATGCACCTGCTGAAGAAGCAGAAGCACCGGCCGAAACTGAAGCTTAAGTTTCTTGGAAGCTGAAGGAATGAAAGAGCCAGCTCTATGACCACTTCAGTTTCCAGAGCAATCGCACATCGCGTTCTCCTTCGTACGGAGGAGGACGCAGCGTATGCTCGTCATGCCTTAGACGCCGCTATCAAGCGCGCGCGGCCAGACTCAAGAGACGCCGGACTTGCCACAGAGCTTGTTTACGGCGTTTTAAGAACTGGCCATTCTCTCGACTACATCATTCAGTCATTTCTCCCGCGCCCTTTAAAAAGAGTAACACCTTCGGCTCGCGCGGCCCTGCGCCTTGGCGCCTATGAAATCCTGAATCTACGAACTCCAGATTACTCTGCTGTAGACCAAGCCGTGAGCCTGCTAGACAGTAAAAAACTTCGGGGCTTCGTCAATGGCGTTTTAAGAAACCTTGTACGCCTTAAAGAGCAAGAAAAGGTTCCTGAGCCTCTTAAAGAGATCAAAGATCCAGTTCAAGCTCAAGCTGTTCACTACGGCCTCCCGCTCTGGATGATGAAACTGCTTCATACGGAACTTGGACCCGAGGAAGCGAATCTCTGGGCTGAAGCCAACAGCCACCCTGCGCCCCTTAACATTCGGGTCAACACGCACGTCAGCAGCCGGGATGAGTTGCTTACGCAACTTCAGGAAGCTGAAATAGCCGCCGTTGCTCTACCTTTGTTTCCCGACGCGCTTGAGCTTGCTCCTGCTGGCAGTATTGCCGCACTGCCTGGTTTTGCCGACGGCGCTTTCATTGTTCAAGATCCTGCAGCACAGCTTGTGGGCTACCTCGTGTCTCCGCAAGAAGGCCAAAATATTCTAGACCTTTGCGCAGCTCCTGGAGGAAAATCACTTCACCTGGCTCAAATGCTTGAGCACACGGGCAAAGTGGTGGCCGTGGATGTTCATCAACATAAGATGAACCTTATTCAAGACAACGCCAATCGGCTCGGCCTTAAGAATGTGATTCCTCAGTTCTCGGATGCAACGCAGCTCGCCTCCATGAAAAAAGTGCTTGAGCGAACCAAGATAGAGCATGTTGACCATATCGTTTTGGATGCGCCTTGCTCAGGCCTGGGTACCCTCAGACGCCACCCCGAGCTGCGCTACAAAGAAGATGCCCGCATCCAAGAGCTTTGCGAGCTGCAAGACGCGCTTCTACTTACCGCCAGTCAGCTCATGGGTCCCGGCTCCACGCTCACCTATTCGCTTTGCACCATGACCCAAGCAGAGGGTATCGCGCGAATTGAAAAACTTATTGGGAATGATTCCAGCCTCCAGGCAGTTCCCCTTACAAACCCCGTGCTCGCTCCATTCGTATCCGACTCGAAACTGGGCGAGAAAACGGTTCTGCAAACTTTAACCCACAAGCATGGCGCAGATAGCTTCTTTGCGATGCAGCTAAGAAAAAAGCCGTAATTTTGCTCATCGTGGTTAACTGAATTATTTTTAGAGACCCATGGATTGGCATAACTTTATCATAAAACGATTTTATCTCGGCGCAGCGCTCATTTGCCTACTCTCCGCTTCTCAAGCCTGGGCAAATCAAAGTGATGATACGCTCGAAGCGATTCTCACCCAGCCTGAAGAAGAAGAGTTTATCAGTGTGAGGATGCACCAAATTGATTTGGTCCTACACGATATTCTTCCAAAGCAATTTGCTCATACCCCAAGCGCTGAAACCCAAGTTGCTGGATTGTTTAAATTTCCACCTCAAACCCATCAACTCATCGATCCCGAATACGAACGCCAACTTGAGGCCAATCTTGCCTGGCTCAATAAGCCGAGCGTTTCTGAAATGCTTGAAACGGCACAAACCGGGCCCGTTTTTGATATCCCCATGCGGTCTCACCCACTTGTTGACCGTTACATCAACTACTTTACTGGACGGGGCCGCAAGTTCTTTGGACGTTGGCTCGCCAGAGCCGACCGCTATAAGCCCATCATGCAGCCAATCCTTCGTGAAATGGGATTACCGGAAGACACCATTTATCTTGCGATGATTGAAAGCGGCTTTTCTGCCAAAGCATATTCAAGTGCCGCCGCCTCCGGATTTTGGCAATTTATTCCTTCCACGGGCCGGCGCTATGATCTGCGGCAAGACTTTTGGGTCGATCAAAGACGCGATTTCATTTTTGCGACGCGCAGTGCTGGGAGATTTCTAACGAGACTTCACAAACGTTTCGGCAACTGGCATTTGGCCTGGGCAGGATACAATGCCGGCGGTGGACGCATCAGCCGCGCACTCAAAAAGTACAACACCAACGACTTCTGGACGCTCATCGAACATAAAAAGAGTCTCGCCAAAGAGACCCAGCATTATGTCCCCAAACTTATAGCCGCAGCTTGGGTTTCCAAAAATAGAAAACTCTACGGCTTCGACAACATTGAGCCCCTTAGCCCACTAAGCTGGGACGAAGTTAAAGTAAGAGAGCCAACCGATCTGAGGATTATGGCGAAGGTGCTTGGCACCTCTCTCGATACCCTGACAACCCTCAACCCCTCTTGGAAACAAGCTATCTCGCCGCCGGGACGCACCTCGTTGATGCGCGTACCCAAAGGCATGGGCAAAGAGACTCAAACTTGGCTTAGTACTCGCCCGGCCACCGAAAAACTCGATTACGTGGTGCACAAGGTTCGCAGCGGCGACACGCTCTCGGAGATTGCACGCGCCTACAATTCAAGCACCCATGCGATTAAAAGCGTAAACAAAATTCGCAATGCACGGGCTCTTAAACTCGGTCAAAACCTGATGATTCCAAAGACCGGGGTTCGCAAGATTACCAAAAAGAGCATCGCAAAAACTCAAAAGGCCATCGATAGGCTCAAAAAACGCAAAGAAACTCGGCCTGCAGTTACCAAAATCGCTGCTGCCCTGCCTCGTAAAACTTCCGCCAATTCAACCACCTATCGGGTCCGGTCAGGAGATACGCTCTGGTCTATTGCCAGACGTCATCAAATAAGCGTTACTAAACTTAAGAAGCTCAATGGACGTAGCACCAACCGCATTCGTATTGGTGAGGTTTTGCACGTCTTCTAGGACACCTGCATGAACGCATCGAAGCCGATTCTACACCTCATTGGACTATGCCTGGGGATGCTCTCGCTCGTAGCTTGTGGAGGGCCCGTGGAGATTCTTAGTCAGAGCCTTCCGTGCGTAGACAATTCCGATTGCCCCGCTCAAGAAAGCTGCTTGAGAAATCGCTGCGTGCCTTACGGAAGCATTAACCAAGACGAAACCTGCACAGACGAAGAGCAATGCGGCGAAGGACTGCTCTGCTTTGGTTTTCAGTGTATCCCGGGTTGCTCAGATGTTTACCGCGTTGATGATTGCGAGAACGGAGAATTCTGCGAGCCCGTCGATCATAGCTTTGTAAGAGACGATACAGGCGCGCGCACCATGGTTGGAACCTGTGAGCCCAGCGAATGCGATCCCTCCGCAAGCGGGTCACAATGCCCTTCTGGCGAGTCTTGCGTTCACATTACGACCAATACCGGTGCCTGTGTGCCGGGCTGCTCTTATGGCTTTGCTGGAGGCATCTACCACGACGATTGTGCCCCTCGCGACGGGCTGGAGCACAGCTGCCATCCACTGGGGACAAATTTAGTACCAGTCTGCCTCCCGGCCGGTGACAGCGACGGGCCCACGAGCGGACAACCTGGCTGCCACAACATCGAAAGCCCTTGTTATCAAAGCAATATTTGCCTCAATGTGGTGTGTCGACAGATGTGTCAGCCGGGCCAAACCAATCCCTGCCCTGATGACGCTCGGTGCATTGAATTGGGTGAGCGAACCGACGTTTCATATTGTAAGGCCAATTAATCCCGCCGCTTTCTCAGAAGCGATCAAGCCTCTAAATGCTTCTATTTCTATTCCATTGCCTGCGATGGCCTTGCCAGAGACCGCTGAGCGCTGAGGATAGCTCTGACGCACTGCGCTTAAGCATTGAACATATCTTGCCGGCGCGATAACACTACGCAGAACCTCATACGTTGGTTACCCGATTTCGAAGGAGCTAGTTCCATGGCCTCACCATCTTTTCCCGAACCACCTGCATCGATGACCCCCACTTCTCTTGAGAAGTGTGATTCACACGTTGCTACCCTCAACGCCAATAAAGATGCTTGGACAAAAGTTAGCATCAACGAGCGTATTCAGCTTCTTGAAGAGTGCATCGAAAACACCTTGGCCGTGGGTCATGAGTGGGTAGAAGCAGGGTGCCGTGCCAAAGGCATTGAGCAGGGCAGTAAGCTCGCGGGTGAAGTTTGGTTTGCAGGTCCCACAACGACCATTCGAAATATGCGCCTCTTAGTCGAAACCCTCAAAGCTGGTGGTCAACCGAAACCACCGCAGCAGTGGACGCGTAGCAACGGACAAACTGTAGCTCGAGTTTTCCCAGCTGACCTTTACGACCGTATCCTTTTCACTGGCTTTACCGCGGATGTATGGATTGAGCCGGGTAAGCCTGCCACTCAAGGAAATATTTATCGTCAGAAGAGTTACGGCAAAGAGACTGAAGGAAAAGTAAGCCTCGTTCTCGGCGCTGGCAATATCTCGTCTATCGGACCGATGGATATGCTCTACAAACTTTTCGTAGAAGATGAAGTGGTCATTCTTAAGACCAACCCAGTAAACGCCTATACCGGCCCAATGGTTGAGCGTGCATTCGCTCCTTTAATCAATCGCGGATTTTTCGCGGTGGTTCACGGCGGAGCAGAAGTTGGCAAGCACCTATGTGATCACGATGGTATCCACACCATTCACATTACAGGTTCTGACCAAACCCACGACGCAATCGTTTGGGGCGGCAACAAGAAGCAAATCAAAGAGCGCAAGAAGACCGGAACGCCTACCAATGAGCGCCCCGTAACTTCAGAGCTTGGTTGTGTAACACCGGTATTTGTTGTGCCTGGTGCATGGTCTGACGCAGAACTCGACTATCAAGCGCGACAAGTTGCAGCGATGGTTTCCCATAATGGTTCTTTCAACTGCAACGCCGCTAAAGTACTCGTCACTGCTAAAAACTGGCCGCTTCGCGATGAATTTATTCACCGCGTCAAGCAAACTCTAGCCTGCACACCTCCTCGTAAAGCATATTACCCTGGAGCCGAAAGCCGCTACGAAACCTTCATGAAGAAGTACCCCGAGTCGCTTAAGCTCGGTGAAGAAGGTGCTGAAATTGTTCCTTGGACGCTCATTCCAGACGTAGCTTGTAAAAAAGGTGAATACGCTCTGACGAATGAAGCATTTTGCGGCGTCATTGCAGACCTTGCTATTGATGCTACCGAAGCCGACGAATTTCTCGATAAAGCGGTGGCTTTTGCGAACGCCAATATCTGGGGAACGTTGTCTTGCTGCATGCTGATTCATCCGAATACTGAGAAGCAGTACGGCGCAGCTTTTGAGCGTGCCATCTCTGACCTTCAATACGGCGGTATCGGCATCAATTGCTGGCCTGGCCTTATCTACGGTCTATGTGTCACCACCTGGGGTGCTTACCCTGGCCACCCACTCGAAGACATCGAGTCTGGCCGAGGCGTCGTACACAACACATACCTATTCGACCACCCACAAAAGAGCGTCGTGAAGGCGCCCTTTAGAATCAGGCCAACGCCGGTGTGGTTTGCGGACCACCGCACACTCTCTGACGTAGGTAGAGCGATGGCGAACTTTGAAGCGTCGCCTTCTTTACTAAGATTACCCGGAGTGGTTGCCCCTGCGCTGCGGGGCTAGAAACCTGCGATGGCGGGGCCTCAAGCCTCGCCTACTTGCCCTTGCCTAGAAATTCCTGAATCGATGTACAGATAGCATCTTTGTTTGGAATTTCACTCGTGATGACTTCCTCGTCTTCACCAAACGCCTCTTTTAAATCCTTGATAAACTGCCCTGAGCCATAAGGACTCTCTACTTGTCCGTAACAAAAGACATTGGAGAACGGAATAATTTTATCACGCAGCAATGTCAGGCATAGGCGCGTATCATCGGCTGACCAGTTATCTCCATCGGAGAAATGGAAAGGGTAAATGTTCCACTGGTCCACGGGGTACTCGGCTTCAACAATATCTGCACAAAGCTTATAGGCACTGGAAATCATCGTGCCGCCAGACTCACGGGTACGAAAAAAAGTATCGCGGTCCACTTCTTTAGCCATCGCATCGTGAATGATAAATCTCGTTTCGAGACCTTTGTACTGTGAGCGAAGCCACGTATCGATCCAAAAGGATTCGATTCGCACGATTTCTTTTTGCTCCTCACCCATACTCCCGGAAACATCCATCATATAGAGAATGACCGCATTGGTTTGAGGATTGTTCGTTACATTCCAGCTTCGATAACGCCGGTCGTCTCGCGTGGGCACAATCACTGGGTTGTCTGGAGTATATTTGCCCAGCGCAATATGGCGCCTTAAAGCGCGTTTGTAAGTACGCTTAAAATGGCGCAGCGATTCAGGGCCGTTCGTCTGGACTCCCGTGTATTTGAGATCATCAGACGACATCTTCTCTGAACCCTTAGGCTCAATGTTCGGTAGCTCTAAGGCTTCACCTAGCATTTCGGCCAGCTCGGCAAAGGTCACTTCAACCTCTAACGAGTGACTGCCTCCGTCACTTCCTGCCTGACCTTGGCCTTCACCTGGCTGTACATTACCTGGCTTTAAAACATCACCAACATCGCCCTCACCTTGGCCCACGCCACCGGTATCACGATGGTCAAATTGAAAATGAGGCAGCTCAATCTGGGGAACAGGAATCGAGATCTGATCATTGCCCTGCTTACCGATCATCTCCCCCTGAGTAATGTACTTACGCAGGTTGTCCTTGATCTTGCCGCGAATGATTTCTCGAAAACGAGAGTGGTCTTGTTTAATCTTCAATGCCATATCTATCTAAATGCTATCACGATGTGTGCTGAACCAGCCACACCCCAACGCGCTCCAATACCTCAATTAAGATTTCATCCTCAGAAGAAAGCTGGTGCCCAGTCGCCCGTGCTCGTTCCAGCATGCTCAACTCGCCTCGATTAACCCGTCCAGATGACTGTAGAAATCGCAATAGCTGAGCCATATCGGCACCATGGAGCTGCGACAAAAGCCCCAAGACTTGTTTGCCCTCTAAACTTTCACCGGCACCCAACCCTTGATGTAAGCGCCGCGCCTCTTCTGAAATCGCCGCCAAAGACATCCCTTCGACTTGGGTATCCTCGGAATCCGCAGCACCTGCTTCAACATACTCTTGAGGTAACTGACTCCATGGAGGCAAAGGGGCCAAGTGCAGCCGCTGACCGATACTATCGAGGTCACGGTACAACGCCTTGCTGGCTTCCTGACGTAAAAACGGTTTCGGGTGACTCGCCACTCGGGCAAAAACGCGCCAAAGGTCTTGGCAATCCACAGCCGCCAGTGACTCCGGCGGAACCAAATGGCTGGCCATAGCGGCCAAAGACCGGGTAACAAGTTCCATACTCCCGGGCTCAGCGCAGACAACTCTGGACGCAATCGCATACATGCGCAGAACATCAAGGCTGTCCGAGGGACGCCCCGGCTGAAAACTCACCTGAGACACGCAAAGCTCCTGCGCTGCTCTTCATCGGATCTACAAACGAATCCGCACCCTCATGGGGTTATTCTTTTGCATCGCCTCGGGCGAAAATCGACGCTACAAAATTTAGAACATCTGTAGCTGAAACTTCGTCGTATCCGTAATTTCGAATCATCCGTTGCTTCACAATATCAATTTTTTCCTGAGTTTCTCGGTCGACCACGTTGGAGACAAGCGTGCTTAACTTGATTGAGTCTTTCTGATCTTCAAAAAGCTTCAATTCAAGCGCCTTATGCAAGCGCTCATTGGTTCGGTAATCAAAGGTTTTACCCTCAACTGCCAACGCCCCAATGTAGTTCATAATCTCCCGGCGAAAATCGTCTTTACGACTTTCTGCAATGTCTATCTTGCTTTCAATCGAGCGCATCAAACGCTCATCAGGCTCTTCAAATTGTCCCGTATATTTATTCTTCACACGTTCTTTTTGAGTGTAAGCCTTCACGTTGTCGATGTAGTTGGCGCATAGCTTTGTAAGAGCTTCTTCGTCTGCTGAAATCGCACGCTGAACTTCGCTCTTCACGATGTCTTCGTACTCTTGTTTCACATGACCAATAATCTCTTTATACTCTTCCTTGTGCTTATCCTTGCTCACCAAAGAGTGCGATGACAAACCTGCCTCCAACTCGTTCAAGAGAAGAAACGGGTTGATACAGCCTTCAGCCTTATCCGAAACAAGGCAATTTGAAATCTTGTCCTGAATATAACGCGGACTGATACCCTTCATGCCTTCATCGACGCTGTTCTTACGAAGCTCAATAACGCTGTCCTCTGTATAGCCAGGAAGAGTCTTCCCGTTGTAGAGCTTAAGCTTTTGTACAAGTGTAAGGTTTTGCTTCGTTGGCTTATCAAGGCGAGTAGCCACGGCCCACATCGCTGCCATCTCAAGCGTGTGCGGTGCGATGTGAATGTCGCGAACGCGGTCTTTTGAAAAGCTCTTCGTGTAAATCTTCTGCTCTTCACTTAATCGCGTGATGTACGGGATATCAATTTTGACCGTTCTATCCCGCAGAGCTTCCATGAACTCGTTGTTCACAAGCTTCTGATATTCAGCTTCGTTGGTGTGGCCAATGATGACTTCATCAATATCTGTCTGAGCAAATTTCTTCGGCTTAATTTTGTGCTCTTGTGATGCACCCAAAAGGTCATACAAGAACGCTACATCAAGCTTGAGCATTTCGATAAATTCGATGATGCCGCGGTTGGCAACTTGAAATTCACCGTCAAAGTTAAATGCGCGCGGATCGGATTCAGAGCCGTAAACGGCAATCTTGCGATAGTTGATATCACCCGTCAGCTCTGTGGAGTCCTGGTTCTTCTCGTCTTTAGGTTGGAAGGTACCAATGCCGACGCGGTCTTTTTCAGAAAGAATCAACCGTCGTACTTTAATGTGCTTCAACACAGAATTAAAATCGCCGTCGTAATGCTCCATGAGCATTTTCATAATGAAACGACATGCCGGGTTCAGCTCACCGCGGGTTTTCACCGTTGTGGGATCAATTCCAATCCCTTTAAGAGCTTCATCTCGCCAGGCGATCGGGATCAAATGTAGAGGCTCTTGATTAATGGGAGATGGAATCACATCTTCATGTTCAAACGGAAGGTCAACCCAATCGTAAGTGTAGAGTGCGCCTTCATCCTTCTTGGAATATGCTTCAAGGCCTTTTTTTAGAAGGCGTGCGATTGTAGACTTGGAGCTTCCGACCGGGCCGTGTAGTAAAATGACACGCTTCTCAGTACCATAACCATAGGCCGCACTCTTAAAGACATTTACCAGTCTCATAAGAGGAATATCGAGGCCGTATACGCCGTCTTCGCCGTCGTTGTCTGGATCATCAAAGAAGGGGTAATGAACAAGCTTCTTCTTGGCGTCGATGTACTCTTCTCGGCCGTAACCCATAATCATATCGAACATACGCTCGTACGCGTTGCGAGTGATCTTGGGATCTTCTTTTACGAGTTCGAGATACTCTTCAAAAGAGCCGGACCAATGGTGGGACCGAAACTCTTGCATATCGTGAAACTTAGCAATTTTTTCTACCAGCGAAGCCATCACCCCTCCATCGTGCATCTTAGCACATATTCAAGGTAACACTGGTCAACAAGGTGGACAACAACATCCGCTTACCGACACAGCGCACACTATCCTACCCTCACGGGCCCATACACTACGGTGCCGCCAATCAGAGGTAGATGCAAGCAATGTAATCCTAGGAGATCACAAAGATTTTGTCATGTCGGGGAACTGAATCAAACTCAGTAGCTGTGGAGTTTTTCGATGCCTGCTAAAACGTCGCGAACTTGTGGCAGAATCGCGTCCTCAAGGCCTGGATGGTAACCTACGAAAGTATCCATCGACGCAACGCGCTGTACCGGTCCATCAAGATAATCAAAGAGTTCATCACCGATACGCGCAGCGATTTCGGAGCCTGAACCCCAGCTCAATGAGTCTTCATAAACAACCAACGCTTTACCGGTTTTCGCCACGCTCTCAGAGATAGCTTCCCAGTCGTAAGGGCTGATCGTTCTTAGGTCGAGCACTTCAACTTCGATACCCATTTTAGCCGCCTGGTTAACTGCGTCTAACGAACGCTTAACCAAGGCACCGTAAGTAATCAGAGTAAGATGCTTACCTTCGCGCAGGCGCTTGGCCTTGCCGAATGGAATCATAAAATCGTCGCCCGGGTTAGGAGCACGATTGTAGGTCTGACGGTAAAGGTGCTTGTGCTCGAGGAACAAGACAGGATCTTCACAACGAATCGCCGTGCGCAGAAGGCCATTGGCGTCCAGTGCATTCGAAGGCAAACATACGCGTAAGCCTGGGATATGTGTGAAAATCGATTCACCGGTTTGCGAGTGATAAACAGCGCCGCCCTTTAAGTAGCCACCGTAAGTGGTACGAATAACAACGGGGCAGTCAAAGTTGTTGTTTGAGCGCCAGCGCATCAACGCCAACTCGCTTCTGATTTGCATCATCGCGGGGTAGATATAATCGAAGAACTGAATCTCAACGACGGGCTTGAGTCCGCGAACCGCCATACCCACTGCTCGGCCAATAATATTAGCTTCCGCCAGCGGAGAGTTGAAAACACGGTTCGAACCGAACTTACGCTGTAAACCAGCTGTAACCTTAAAAACGCCGCCTTTGCCTTTAACGTTCTCAATGTTCTCGTCACGAGAAACATCCGCTACGTCTTCGCCAAAGATAACGATTCCCGGGTTTCGTTCCATCTCGGTGTGCAAGCAGTCGTTGATCAAATCGACCATCGTGCGTGGATCGCCGGTAAAATCAGCTTCGTCTTCTGTATCGAAATCATCAGTGGTCGGGTCTGCATCGTGCGAGTACACGTAATCCATAACCGTGTCAGGTGACGGCGGCTCTGCTGCCAACGCTGATTCTTTAGCCTCAGTTACAATCGCTTCGATCTCATCTTCGATGGTTCGTAGCTGGTTATCATCGATGCCAAAGTCCTGAACGAGTTGCTTGCGATAGACCGTAATCGGGTCAGCCGCAGCCTGCTCAGCAATCTCTTCTTTACTGCGGTACAAACGCTCATCATCACTCATAGAGTGCGAATAAGGTCGCGTCACGTGAGAGTGCAGCAATACTGGACCTTTACGCTCTCGCGCATAGGCTACCGCTTCACGCCAGTTCTCGTAACTTGCTTCTGGATCACAGCCATCGAATTCCAATACCAAGAGGTTTGGATAACCGCGGAAAAGCTTGGAGATAGAGCCACCTGCTGTTTGAAACTCAACAGGTACACTGATCGCATAGCCATTATCCTGGATATGAAAAATGACCGGGAGCTTATCCTGACAAGCTGTGTTCATCGCTTCGTAGAACTCACCTTGGCTGGTCGTGCCTTCACCGGATGAAACATAAACGACTTCGTCGCCATGTGTTTCGCCGAGATCCAAGTCACGCATCTTTACGAAGCCTTCAGCACAACCGACTGCGTTCAAGAACTGCGTACCGGTAGGGCTCGAGGAAGACACAATATTGTGGTCTTTGTGTCCCCAGTGGCTCGGCATCTGACGTCCGCCAGAAGCTGGATCTGCCGCTGCGCCCACGCTTTGGAAAAGCATTTCTTCCGCAGTGACACCCAACCCAAGACAAAGAGCTCGATCACGGTAATAGGTAAAAAACCAATCGTGGCCAGAACGCATAGTCATGGCTGCCGCAGTCTGGGTCGCTTCGTGTCCAGCGCCCGAGATCTGAAAATATACGGCATTTTGTCGTTTTAGTTGAATTTCTACGTCGTCTAGGCGACGGCTAAGGAGCATTGTTCGGAATAAGCTGAGTCTTTCAGCATCCGTTAGTCCCTCAGTTACCGGCTTGATTGATTTTACGCTACTCATGGGCGCTCCATACCTTCTATGGTGTCCTCTGGGCTAGCGTAAAACAACACGATTCGGCGCCTATTATGTGACGCAACGCAGTGCCAATAAAGAATTTTTCAGGTGACCGTCCCCATTGCGCCTTAGATGTCAGGGGCTTGGAGAATCTCAACAATTGGAGTTACCAATTCCTTGATTTGTACGTACATTTTTGATCATTCGTCAGGGGTTTTCCCCTCAACGACCAACCTCTGATGAAGAGCCCGCATATCAGCGATTTTCTCTTCCAGTAGGCTCGCCAGCGCAACTCTCAAATGGGATTCCAGCTCCTGATCATCCGATCCAGTATTCGAAATGACAGTGTCATAAATTTGCTTGGTTTCCTCTGTCACCTGAAGAGTAATCACGTTCTCTGAGAGATGGTCGCCAATCAAATCCCTAATTAAACCGCTTACATTCAGGCCTTGCTCGCTCAAGGTTCGGTACTGCTCCTCGCCTATCATCACATTGACTCGCTTATAACCACCTTCCATTTGCACACTCCTTATCTCGCCCTACTTATACACACTTTTGATCCAAAATTGAAAGTAAACACCATGATTACCCTTGACGAACCGCATAGATGTGTCATCATGTGTATAAGTACACAACAAAACACAAAGGACGCACACCATGACTCACAATGCTCTCAGTAATCAACGCCTCGCGCGTTCATCCCACGGTTATCTCGGCGGGGTTTGTGAGGGTCTTGGTCAGAGATTCTCAATCGAACCTAATCTCCTGCGGCTTGGCTGGTTGGTTTCCACTCTCGTTTTCGGAACAGGGGCACTGCTCTATCTTGCACTTTGGTGGCTTCTTCCACGCAGCGACGACGCAAGCTTCGAACCAACGATTTGGATAGACGGACCCAACGGCCAAAAGCATCCTCCGCTCGCGCGTACTGATGTGGACCGAAAATTTCTGGGCGTCTGTGGCGGTCTCGCCAGACGCTGGGAACTGGATCCAACCATTGTCCGCTTAAGTGCTTTGAGCCTGGTCGTCCTCACGGGACCCTTGGCGCTCATGGCCTACTTAACAGCTGCAATTTTTATCCCATCGTCTGACCGGCTTCTTGAGCAAAGCGGTCAGTACGCAAACCCAATCGAACTTTAAACAAAGAAAAAAAGAAGGAGAAGAGACATGAAAGAAGGAAATATCATGCAAAGGCTAATCCGTTATTGCCAAGGTTTATTCGGTGTCAAAATGAACCAAACCGAAATTGGTCGAACAGATGTTGTTTATCACAACGCTATTCGTGACCGCGTTAAACAACACCACGATTTAAAGACTGCCCTGAGTCGCCTCATTATTCTTCGTAATAAAGCGGACACACGCGGTCTATCGCTTCAAGAAGATTTAAGTGTTGTCGAGGCAGCCTTAAAGACCGCCGCCAAAACTGGCGACGAGGAAAGAGGCATCGAATTGCTTGATAAACGCACCACGTTGCAAAGTGGGATCCAGGCAAGCTCTGTTGAAAGCCGCGGCTTCACACAGCAAATTGATTCAGCCAAAGAGGGGCTTCAACAATTGGCCAAAAGTATTACGGAACTAAAATCCGAACAGGCTAAAATAGAGGCGCGGCGCAAGCACGCTCAAGCCCGCATTCAGGCATCCCAAGCCCTGCAGGGCCAGATGAAAGTGGGAATCGATGAAACGGCTTTAGGACGAGTTCGCGACGCCGTTGACGAGCTCGAGGCAAAGGCTGGTCTTATTGAAGAGCCAATCCATGAGCCCGTAGAATCTTTGTCCATCTCGGCGCTTCGAAAAGAGCAAGATAAAGAGAAGGCCAAAGAAGAGTTTCGGGCCATGCAAGCTCAAGAAAACGCAAAGCTCCTGGTTGCACCGGCCTTTAAGACGCCTCTGGGCATTCAGCTTCAAGAGGTACACTCATGAGAGCCCAGCTTTGGCAATACGCGCTGATGCGCCCTGCCACTTTGACTTCTCTTGGAGTCGGACTTTGGTTCATTCTACGCCCTGTTTACTTAGGGCTGGGTGTTGCACTGGTTCTCTATGGAATTTATCGAGCGATTCAATTCGTCGACAAAACGCCTGATGCCGAAGAAAGACTCTTTCTAAGAAAGGAAAAGAGGCATCACGGCATCAAGAGAAAGCTCAACACGAAAGAGCAGAAACAGTTGATGCAATTGCTAAAATATACAAGGCGACTTGAGGAACTAGGAGGCGATCCCGTTCTGAGCCAAGAAATCTGGAGCCAAGCATGGATGGCAATTGAAACCAACCAAGACAAAAACAGCAACCAAGAATTGGAGTTACTCATAGCCTCATTGCCCGAGCTTCAGGCAACGGGGTCTAAACCTCAGGAAGATCTTCTAAACCGGCTTCGTAAAGAATGTGAAATCATTTGGGCGTCTCAAGCAGAAGCGAACGCGTCTTCAAGCGCCAAGAACTATAAGCTTTAAAACCTTATGCGCCGGCCACAGTGCCGGCCTCTTCCTGATTGTAAGGTAGGCGAATGGTAAATGTAGTTCCCACTCCAACTTCACTTCTCACTTCCACATCACCTGCGTGAGCGCGCATAAAGTTGCGAACAATCGCCAAGCCCAATCCGGTTCCGCCAAATTCACGCGTTGAGGTATTGTCTACTTGGTAAAATGAATCAAAGATTCTCTCTAATGCATCTTTCGCGATACCCATGCCTTCATCCGTCACGGATATCTCTAAGGCTCTATTTCGCTCGGGCTCAAAGACGTCAAAAGGTTGGGCTGCATCCTCCAATTCACAGGAGCGCGCGCGAACCACAATGGTACTGCCTTGCTTTGAAAATTTAACAGCATTGCCCAAGAGATTTGTTACCACACGGCGGACTTTGTCTTTATCCACATTAACCGGCAAGACTGATTCATCGATTTCCAGCGCAATATCCAAATCGCGTTTTTTAGATTGCGGCAATACATCAGAAACACTGCGCTCAATGATCTCCCGCGGATCGCTGACCTCGCGCTTGAGAACCACATTTCCTGACTCAATCCGCGATAAATCTAAAACTTGGCCAATCAGCCCTAATAAGCTCTCGCCTTTTTCCAAAACAGTTGAAACATACTTGCCTTGGTCTTGATTGAGATCTCCAGCGAGGCCATCAAGTAGCATTTCGGCGTAACCGATAATACTC